>NZ_JBEXZD010000001.1:75169-236325 GCF_040628575.1 Streptomyces sp. NPDC006393 | reverse complement strand
ATGCAGGACTTCGCCGACCGCCCGCCGCACCACCTCTCCTTCGGGCAGCGCCGCCGGGTGGCCGTGGCGACGGTCCTCGCCATGGAGCCGGAGATCCTGGTCCTGGACGAGCCCTCGTCCAACCTCGACCCGGCCTCGCGACGCGAACTCGCCGACATCCTGCGCTCGCTGGACGTGACCGTGCTCATGGTCACCCACGACCTGCCGTACGCGCTGGAGCTGTGCCCGCGCTCGCTGATCCTGAGCGACGGGGTGATCGCGGCGGACGGCCCGACGGGCGAGCTGCTCTCCGACGACGCGCTGATGCGCGCCCACCGCCTCGAGCTGCCGTTCGGCTTCGACCCGCGCTCGGTGACGGCAAGCACCTGACCCCCGAGGAATCGCAGGCGGCACGCCCGTGTTGCACTCACTGTCGCAGGTGACCGACGGATACGAGCGGTGAGCGGCAAGTGGCGAGCGACAGCGACAGGAGTGCGGACGTGGACGTGAACGGTGCGGTGGCCGAGGGCTTCGAGCCGGTCAGGGACGCGTTCGCGGGGAACTTCACCGCGCGGGGCGAGCGGGGCGCGGCGGTCGCGGTGTACCGGGACGGGCGCAAGGTCGTCGACCTGTGGGCCGGGACCCGGGACGTGGACAGGGCTGCCGACGGTACGGCGCCCTGGGAGCGGGGCACCGCGCAGATCGTGCGCTCGGCGACCAAGGGTGTCGCCGCCGCCGTGCTTCTGCTGCTGCACCAGCGTGGGGAGCTGGACCTGGACGCCCCGGTGGGCGCCTACTGGCCCGAGTACAAGGCGGCCGGCAAGGAGCGGACGCTGGTGTGGCACGTCCTCGCCCACCGGGCGGGCGTGCCCGTGCTGGACCGGCCGCTCACGCCCGCGCAGGCCGCCGATCCGGCGCTCGGCGCGGAGGCGGTGGCGGCCCAGGCACCGGTGTGGGAGCCGGGCACGGACCACGGCTACCACGCTCAGACGTACAGCTGGCTGACGGGCGAGCTGGTGCTGAGGGTCACCGGCCGCACGATCGGCGAGTGGATCGCGGACGAGATCGCCGGGCCGGCCGGCGCGGACCTGTGGGTCGGCCTGCCGCAGGGCGAGGCGCCGCGCGTGGGCCAGGTGGGCCGCGTCGAGCCCCCGGCCGCCGAGAGCGGCGCACTGCGCACGCGCCCCCGGCGTGCGGTCGCCGAGGCCTACTCCGACCCGGAATCCCTCACCCGCCGCGCCTTCGGCGCGATCACCCCGCAGCCCGACGAGAACGACCCGGCGTACCGGGCGGCCGTCCTGCCCGCCTCCAACGGCATCGCGACGGCCGACGGCCTGGCCCGCTTCTACGCCTCGCTCATCGGCGCAGTGGACGGCGGCGTCCGCCTGTTCACGCCGGAGACGACGGCCCGCGCCCGTGCGGAGGCCTCGGCGGGCCCGGACCGCGTCCTCGTCGTCCCCACCCGCTTCGGCCTCGGCTACATGCTGCACGGCAGCGCGTCCCCGCTGCTCGCACCGGGGTCCTTCGGCCACCCCGGCCGCGGCGGCGCGCTCGGCTTCGCCGACCCGGAGTCGGGCGTCGCCTTCGGCTACGTCACCAACGGCTTCCGCACCAGCGTCACGGCGGACCCGAGGGCCCAGGCGCTGGTACGGGCCGTGCGGGCGTCACTGGCGTAGGCGCGGCGCCGGAGCCGCAGCCCGTCGCAGGGCTCGGGGCTTGGGGCTTGGGGCTTGGGGCTCGGGGCTCGGGGCTTTCGGCAGCGCCTTCAGCGGGGTTCAGATGTGGATCGGCTGGGACGTGCGGCCCGACGCCTGGTCGATCTCCTCGTGCGCTTTGCTGAGGAGCTCCATGGCCAGCTCGTTCAGGGCGCGTGCCCCGGCGATCTCCTCGCCGACGCGTGGCTGATTGGAATCGGTGCGGTGCCTGCTCGCCCGACCGTGCGACCGGACCTCGCTGCCGTCGGGCAGGCGCACCAGCGCCGCCGCCCGCGTGTGCTCGTCGTCCTCCTGGAACTCGAGCTCGACGTGCCATCCCACGGCAGTCTTCATCATGACCATCACCTCCGGAACACCTCTTTCCAGGGTGCTCCTTCCGCCACCGACACGCAGCATCAGCCCCCGACCCGCAGGCGTCGGCCGGGCCCTGACCGCGGGCGGCAGCCGGCCCTAACTCGCGTGCAGCATCAGTCCGATGCCGACGACCAGCAGCCCGGCGGCCGCCAGGCGCGGGGCGCCGAAGCGCTCCTTGAAGAAGAGGGCGCCGATCGCGGCGCCCACGAGGATGGAGGACTCCCGCAGCGCCGAGACGGGGGCGAGGTCCGCCCTGGTCTGCGCCCACAGGACAAGGCCGTACGCCGTGACGGACAGCGCGGCGCCGAGCAGGCCGAGCGCGGCGTAGGGGCGCAGGGCGGCGACTGTCCGGGGGCGCAGGCGGTGGACGGCGTACGCCGGGATGACCAGGCCCTGGACCGCCATCAGCCAGGCGATGTACCCGAGGGACGTGCCGGAGGCGCGGACGCCGAGGCCGTCGACGACCGTGTACGCCGCGATCGACAGCCCGGTGGCCAGCGCGGCTCCGACCGCCGCCCAGTTCGGCCGCCGTCCGCGCAGCCCCCACAGCGCGACCCCGGTCAGCCCCGCGCACGACAGTGCGATGCCCGCCGTCACCCAGCGGTCGGGCACCTCGTGCGCGAAGACGGCGGCCAGCACCGTGACCACGAGCGGTGCCGTGCCGCGCGCGATCGGATACGCCTGCCCGAAGTCACCGAGCCGGAACGAGGTCATCAGCAGCGCGTAGTAGACGATGTGGACGGCGGCCGACGCGCACAGGTACGGCCAGGCGTCCGCCGCCGGCACGGGGGTGAACGCCGCCAGGACGGCGCCGATCAGCAGCCCGCCGCCGGAGATCAGGGTGAACCCGACGAGCTTGTCCGGGATCCTGTGCGCGAGCGCGTTCCAGCAGGCGTGAGTGACCGCGGCCAGCAGCACGGCCGCCGTGACCAGCGGCGTCACGCAGTGCGCTCGCGCACGTCCACGAGCGTGCCGCCGGCGTGGGCGACGAGCTCCTTCGGCTCCATCGGGAAGACGGTGTACGGAGTGCCCGCCGCGGCCCAGACCACGTCGTGGCCGAGCAGCCCCCGGTCGGCGAGCACCCGGGTGCGGGTACGGTGCCCGAACGGCGGCACGCCCCCGATGGCGTACCCGGTGGTCTCGCGCACGACGTCGGCCTTGGCGCGGGTGACCTTGCCCGCGCCCAGTTCCTCGCGGACGCGCCGGACGTCCACCCGGGAGGCTCCGTCCATGAGCACCAGGACCGGCTCGCCGTCCACGTCGAAGACCAGTGACTTGCAGATCTGGCTCAGCTCGCACCCCACGGCCGCGGCGGCCTCGACGGCGGTCCGGGTGGCCTCGGGAAACCGGCGTACCTCACCGGCCAGCTCCCCGATCCCCATCTCCCGCAACGCCTCGGCGAACCTGGGGTGCGCTCCTGATCCTCCGGCGTCGGTGGTGGCAGTCGTCGTCATGCCGGCAGGCTAGCCCGCCGGCCGCACGGGTCACGAGCGAATTCACCCCCGGCGGGGCGAAGGCCGGTGAGGCGAAGGCCGGTGAGGGTGCAGCCCCGTCCCCACGGGCACCCTCACCGGCCGGTCGGCCAAGAGCCGTCCGCGTCAGACGCGGACCAGTTCCCGGTCCTCGTCGAGGTCCCTGGGCCCGGAGCCCGGCTCTGTGCGCAGTCCCTCGCCCTCCACGTCCACGTTCGGCAGGGCGCGGTCCAGCCACTTCGGCAGCCACCAGGCCCTGCGGCCCAGCAGCGCCAGGACCGCCGGGACGACGGCCATGCGGACGACGAAGGCGTCGAAGAAGACCGCGATCGCCAGGCCGAAGCCGATCATCTTGATCATCGACTCGCTGGAGCCGATGAAGCCGGAGAAGACGGCGATCATGATGACCGCGGCGGCTGTGACGACGCGTGCGCCGTGCCGGAAGCCGGTCACGATCGCCTGGCCCGGCTTCTCGCCGTGGACGTAGGCCTCGCGCATCCGGGTCACGAGGAAGACCTCGTAGTCCATCGCCAGGCCGAAGACGACGCCCACCATGAAGATCGGCATCATCGACATGACCGGGCCGGTCTCCTCCACGCCCATCAGGCCGGACAGCCAGCCCCACTGGAAGACCGCGACCACGGCGCCCAGCGCGGCCAGCACGCTCAGCAGGAAGCCGAGCGCCGCCTTCAGCGGGACCAGGAGCGAGCGGAAGACCACGATCAGCAGGAGGAAGGCCAGGCCCACCACCAGGGCCAGGTACGGGAAGAGGGCGTCGTTCAGCTTCTGCGAGACGTCGATGTTCATCGCGGTCGAGCCGGTGACCAGGACCTCGGCGTCCGTCTTGGCCTTGATGCCGGAGCCCGCGTCGCGGATGGCGTGCACCAGGTCCTCGGTGGTGGTCGAGGACGGCTTGGAGTTCGGGATCACGGTGACGGTCGCGGTGTCGCCCGCCTTGTTGGGCTGCGCCGGGGTGACCGTGACGACGTCCTTCAGGCCCTTGATCTCGTCGGTCACCTCCGTGAAGGCGGCCTTCGCGTCGTCGCTCTCCTTCGCGTCGACCACGACCATCAACGGGCCGTTGAAGCCGGGCCCGAAGCCCTCCGAGAGCAGGTCGTAGGCGCGGCGCTGGGTGGTGGAGACGGGCTGGGAGCCGTCGTCGGGCAGGCCGAGTTCGAGGGAGGCGGCCGGGACGGCGGCGGCGCCCAGGCCGATCACGCCGAGCAGCAGCACCGCTACGGGACGGCGGACGACGAAGCTCGCCCAGCGGGTGCCCATGTTGGGCCGGGCCGGCTTCTTCGCGGCGCGGGCGCCCCCAAGCAGCCTGCTCCTCTGGCCGGCCGGCTTGACCCTGCGGCCCGCGTAGCCGAGCAGTGCCGGGATCATCGTCAGCGCGATGAGGACGGCGACGACGACCGTACCGGCCGCCGCGATGCCCATCTTGGTCAGCATCGGGATGTTGACGACGGACAGTCCGACCAGGGCGATGACGACGGTGAGGCCCGCGAAGACCACCGCCGAGCCCGCGGTGCCGACGGCCCGGCCGGCGGCCTCCTCGCGCTCGCGGCCCTCGGCGAGTTCGGCGCGGTAGCGGGAGACGATGAACAGCGCGTAGTCGATGCCGACCGCGAGGCCGATCATCGTGGCCAGGGTGGAGGTGGTGGTGCCCAGGTCGAGGGCGTGGGCGAGCGCGGTGACCGTCGAGACGCCGATGCCCACACCGATGAGCGCGGTCAGCAGCGGCAGCCCGGCGGCGAGCAGCGAGCCGAAGGTGATGACGAGGACGACGGCGGCGATGGCGATGCCGATGACCTCGGTGGCCCCGGTCTCGGGCGCGGCGCTCAGCGCGTCGCCGCCGATCTCCACGGTCAGCCCGGCGTCCCGCGCGTCCTGCGCGGCGTCCTTCAGGGCGGTGCGCGAGGAGTCCTCCAGCTCCATGCCGGAGACCTTGTACTTCACCGAGGCGTAGGCGACGGTGCCGTCCTTGCTGACGGCGTGGCCGGTGTAGGGGTCGGCGACGGAGGCGACCTCGGAGCCGTGGGAGAGCTCCTTGACGGTCCTGTTCACGGTCGCCTTGTTGGCGGCGTCCGTCATCTTCTCGCCGCCCGGCGCCTTGAACACCACCCGGGCGGTGGCCCCGTCGGCGCTCGCGCCGGGGAACCGCTGTTCCAGCAGGTCGAAGGCCTTCTGCGCCTCGGTGCCGGGGATGGAGAAGGAGCTGTTGCCCGCGGGGGGCGCGGAGGCGGCGCCGACGCCGGCGAGCGTCAGCAGCGCCACCCAGATCAGCGCGACGAAGTGCCGTCGCCTGAAGGCGAGGCGTCCTAGTTTGTACAGGAACGTGGCCACGTGGGCGTACTCCCGGTCAGGTCGTTGGGGTGGAACTGGGCAGGGGTGATCAGCCCGACGACGTGAGCGGAGACGTCAGAGGGTGGGCTTGCTGGGGAGGTCTTGGGGGGTGTCAGACGGTGGGCGCGCCGAGGGCGGGGAGGACCACGGCGTCGATGTAGGAACGAAGGAAGGCCTGGGTCGGCGGCTGGTCCTCGATCAGCGCGCGGACGACGAACCCGCCGGCCAGCATGTGCACCACGAAGTCCAGCGCGGGACAGTCCTCGCGGATCTCGCCCCGGTCGACGGCGCGCCGCAGCAGCCGCTGGAACTCGGCCATCTCCGGCTCGATGAGCTGTTCCCGGAAGGCCTGCCGGAGGTCGTCGTTGCTGTGCATCGCCATGGCCAGGCCCCGCATCAGCGCGGAGTTCTGGGCCATGCCGCAGTCGTCCTCGCGGGAGACCAGGGCGTGCAGGTCGCTGCGGAGCGACCCGGTGTCGATCCGGTCCAGCTGTCCGGGCTTGCTGTGCCGGACGGCCCTGACGACCAGCTCGGCCTTGCCGCCCCACTGGCGGTAGAGCGTGGCCTTGCTGGACCTGGTCCGGGCGGCGACGGCGTCCATGGTGAGGGCGTCGTAGCCGACCTCGCGGAGCAGGTCGAGCACGGCCTCGTACAACTCGGCCTCGCGCTCGGGCGTGATCCGGCTCCGGCGTGCGGCCGCCACCTCGGTCATCCCGCCCGCCTTTCCGCTTGTCGAACGACACCGTTTCGTACGGAACGAATGTAGCGCAGTGCCTCAACGAAACGAAACCGTTTCGTACGTGTGGTGGGTCACGTCTGTCGGATCCGCATAAACGGCACAAGTTGCTGCGCCGGATGGGCGGGCGAAGCATGGGGGAGGTGAGCTATCTGCGCCTGCCGCATCTCAGCGGCGATCTGCTGTGTTTCGTGGCCGAGGACGACCTCTGGCTGGCGCCGCTCGACGGAGCGGAGCGTGCCTGGCGGCTCACCGTGGACCGCACCAAGACCGGCCACCCCCGCTTCTCCCCCGACGGCCGCCACATCGCCTGCACGAGCTGGCGGAGCCTCGCGCCCGAGATCCACCTCGTGCCGGTGGACGGCGGTCCCAGCCGGCAGCTGTCGTACTGGGGCAGCACCGACACCCAGGTGTGCGGCTGGGCCCCGCCCGACGAGCACGGCCACACCGCGATCCTCGCCGTCACCTCCCACGGCGAGCCCTTCTCGTACTTCACCTGGGCCTACAAGGTCGACACCGACGGCTCCCCCGGCCGCAAACTGCCCTGGGGCCCGGTCGCCGACCTCCAGGTCGCCGACCTCGACGGTGAACGCAAGAGCCTGCTGCTGACCGGCACCCCGCCGCACGAACCGGCCTCCTGGAAGCGCTACCGGGGCGGCGCCACGGGCCGGCTGTGGCTGCACGGGAAGCGGCTCCTCGCCGGCATCGACGGCCATCTGGCCTGCCCCATGTTCGTCGGCGGCCGGATCGCCTTCCTCTCCGACCACGAGGGCGTCGGAAACCTCTACTCGTGCGCCCACGACGGCTCCGACCTGCGCCGCCACACCGACCACGACGCCTTCTACGCCCGGCACGCCGCCAGCGACGGACAGCGGGTGGTGTACCAGTGCGCGGGCGACCTGTGGATGGTCGACGACCTGTCCCCCGACTCGGTGCCGCACCGGCTCGACGTACGGCTGAGCGGGCCGCGCGCGGGCCGCCGCCGCTACCCGGTACCCGCCGCCCAGAACCTGGACGGCCTCTCCGTCGACGAGACCGGCCGGGCCAGCGCGGTCGTCGTACGCGGCTCCCTGTACTGGCTGACCCACCGCGACGGCCCCGCGCGCACCCTCACCGACACGCCCGGCGTCCGCGTCCGGCTCCCGGAGATGCTCGGCGCGAGCGGCCGGATCGCCTACGTCACCGACGCCGACGGCCCGGACGCCGTCGAGATCACCTACCTGCCGCGCGCCACCGGCCCCCACCCAGCGCGCCGGCTCGCCTCCGGGCAGCTGGGCCGGGTGCTGGAGATGGCCGCCGACTGCGAGGGCGAACGGCTGGCCCTGGCCTCGCACGACGGCCGGCTGCTCCTGCTCGACGTGCCCGAGGACGCCGAGAGCAGCTCCGAGGACGCCGAGAGCAGCTCCGAGGACGCCGAACACTCCGGCGGGACGGTCACCGAACTCGTCCGGTCCGGCAACGGACCCGTGCGGGACCTCGCCTTCTCCCCGGACGGGGCGTGGCTGACCTGGTCGCACCCCGGCATCGGCCGCTCGCTCAGGCAGATCAAGGTGGCCCGGATCAAGGACCGTCTGATCGTGGACGTCACCGACGGCCGCTTCGAGGACGAGAACCCGGTCTTCACCCGGGACGGCCGCTATCTGGCCTTCCTGTCCTGGCGCGGCTTCGATCCGGTGTACGACGTGCACACCGGCGACCTGTCCTTCCCGCTGGGCTGCAAGCCCTACCTGGTCCCGCTGTCCTCCGCCACCCCCTCCCCCTTCGCGCTGAACCCCGAGGGCCGCCCGGCGGCCGGCGGGCTGGACCCCGTGGAGGACGAGGAGACCGGCGAGCCGGGCGCGGTGACCGTGGAGGTGGAGGGTCTCGCGAGCCGGGTCACTCCGTTCCCGGTGGTCGCCTCCAAGTACTCGGCGCTCTGCCCGGTCGCGGGCGGCGGCCTGGTCTGGCTGCGCTGGCCGATCTCGGGCGCGCTGGGCGAGACGTTCCTGAACCCGGACGACATCACCGGCCGGCCGACGCTGGAGTTCTTCAACATCACCAAGGCGAAGAAGTCCGAACTCGTCGGCCATCTAGACTCGTTCGCGATCAGCGGCGACGGCACCCGGCTGGTCGTCGTCGACGAGGGCGACCTGCGCGCGGTGCCGTCCACCGAGATCGGCGACAGCGACACCACGACCTGGATCGACCTGCGCCGGATCATGCACGTCGTCGACCCGGGCGCGGAGTGGCGCCAGTCCTACGAGGAGGCCGGCCGGCTGATCCGCGCCTACTACTGGGACCCGGACATGTGCGGCATCGACTGGGACGCCGTCCTCGCCCAGTACCGCCCGCTGGTCGAACGGGTCGCCTCCCCCGACGAGTTCGCCGACCTGCTCCGCGAGGTGCTCGGCGAGCTGGGCACCTCCCACGCCTACGTCGCCGCCGCCCGCCGCAACGAGGGCCCCGCGCACTACCAGCGCTGGCAGGGCCTGCTGGGCGCCAACCTCGTGCACCGCGACGCCGGGTGGGCGGTCAGGCGGATCCTGCCCGGCGACTCCTCCGACTCCCGGGCCCGTTCACCGCTGGCCGGCGCGGGCATCCGCGAGGGCGCCGTGCTGACCCACGTCGACGGCCGCCCGGTGGACCCGGTGACGGGCCCGTACCCCCTGCTGGCCGGCTCCGGCGGTACGACGGTGGAGCTGACCTTCGCGCCCCCCGACGGCGACGGCCCGCCGCGCCGGGTCGCCGTCGTCCCGCTGATCGACGACCGGCCGCTGCGCTACCAGGACTGGGTGGCCAAGCGCCGGGCCGTGGTACGGGAGTTGAGCGAGGGCCGGTGCGGCTATCTGCACATCCCCGACATGGGCGGCTCTGGCTGGGCGCAGTTCAACCGGGACCTGCGCATGGAGATGTCCCGCCCGGCCCTCATCGTCGACGTGCGCGGCAACGCGGGCGGCCACATCAGCGAACTGGTCATCGAGAAGCTGACCCGGACCATCCTCGGCTGGGACCTGACCCGCGACGCCCAGCCGGTGTCGTACACCTCCAACGCGCCCCGGGGCCCGATAGTGGCCCTGGCGGACGAGGCGACCTCCTCCGACGGCGACATGATCACGGCGGCCTTCAAGCTGCTGAAGCTGGGACCGGTGGTCGGGCAGCGCACCTGGGGCGGCGTGGTCGGCATGACCGGCCGGCACCGCCTCGGCGACGGCACGGTCATCACGGTGCCGATGAACGCCGCCTGGTTCGACGCCTACGGCTGGTCCGTGGAGAACCACGGCGTCAGCCCGGACATCGAGTCCCTGCGCACCCCCATGGACTGGGCCGAGGGCCGCCACGTCGAGATGGACGACGCCATCGAACTGGCCCTGGACCTCCTGACCGCCAACCCGCCCGCGACCCCGCCCGGCTACGAGAACGTCCCCGACCGCACCCGCCCGAAACTGCCCCCGCGGCAGAAGTAGCAACCGGCTGTGGGCAGTCGTTCCGCAAGGCGGAACGGGTGGACACAGCCGACAACTCCGGGCAACGGGCGGAGAGGCGCCAGGTGAAGCGACGGCTCATGCTCGCCGCAGGCGCAACGTGGGGCGCCCCTGCACACAGGGCGCCCCACGCGTCCCGGCCGAAGCCGAGCGCAGCAAACGTCAGTGACTACCGACTACCGGTCGTAGTCCTGGTTGAGACGGTCCTCCATCTCGTCGTGGGTGTCGTCGATGTGCTGACGCCCACGCTCACGCTGCTGGGACGAGCGCTGGCCGGCCTTCTCGCGGCCCTCCTGCGTGCGCTCCTTGCCCTGCTGCTGCCACTGCTCGGCCTGGTCCTGGAACTTGTCCTTCATACCCATGCTGTTTCACTCCCGTGTGGGTGAGGGGGATCCCCAAGTGGGTGAGGGGATCGACCTCGACCAGATTCACACGGGCGGTGACGCTGCGCATGTCGATCAGTGACGCTGCGTAGCACCAGTGGCCCGGTGTTGTTCGTCGGCGGCGCCGCCCGCGCCCACCAGACCGGTGCGCATCCCCGTCAGCCGGTCCGCGAACCGCCGCATCTCCCGCTGCCCCACCGTCCCGATGATCCCCGGCAGATACCCGCGCACGCCCTGCATCCCGCGCAGCCACCACTGCCCGTACACATGACTGGAGCGCCGCTCGACGCCGTCCACGATCCGGTCCACCGCCGGGCCCAGCGGATAGGTCTTGTTGGACGGCCACGGCAGCCGCTGCCGCAACTCCCGCATGACGTCGTCCTGGTCGGCCCCGCGCACCATGTCGGTGTCGGTCCACGACAGGTACGCCACGCCCACCCGCACGCCCTGGTGGCCGACTTCGGCGCGCAGGCTGTGCGCGTACGCCTCCACACCGGACTTGGACGCGCAGTACGCCGTCATCATCGGCGCCGGGGTGATCGCCGCCAGCGAGGCGATCTGCAGCAGATAGCCCCGGCTCTCGACGAGCGCGGGCAGGAACGCCCGGCCGGTGACCGCCGATCCGATCAGGTTCACCTCGATCACCCGCCGCCAGGACTCCGGGTCGGAGCCGGCGAACGGACCTCCGGTCGCCACACCGGCGTTGGCGACCACGATGTCGACCTTGCCGAACCGCTCCCTGACCTCCGCCGCCACCCGCGTCATCGCCTCGTGGTCGGTGACGTCGGCGTGCCAGTGGGCGCTCTCGCCGTGCAGCCGCTCCGAGAGCTGCTTGAGCGCGTCCGGTTCCAGACCGACCAGCGCGACCTTCGCGCCGCGCGCGGACAGTTTGCGCGCGAGCAGCTCGCCGACGCCCCGCGCGGCGCCCGTGACGACCGCGACCTGCCCCTCCAGACTCACCCTGCTCATGCGCTCTCCTCGACCTCGACCTCGGCGTGTGCGTGTACGTGCGCGCCCGCGTGTGCGGCGACCAGCGCGCGGATCTTCCCCGTGACCAGGTCGGGCGCCTCCACGGGCGTCATGTGGCCGATCCCGGGCAGCTCGGTCAGGCCGGCGCACTCCGGCAGCGCGGCGGCCAGCTCCCGCGCGTGCACCGGCGGCGTGAGCCGGTCGGCGGTGCCGGCGACGATCTCGGTGGGCACCCTCAACTCCCGTACGCCGTGGTCGAGGTCGAGCGTCTCCAGCACCCGCGACCAGGCGTGGCGGGCGGTGCGCGGACAGGCGTGCACGATCCGCGCGCACGCCTGGACCATGTCCGGCGCCGAACCGGGGCCCATCGTCCCGTACTTGAGGATTCGCAGCGCGAGCGGCGTGACCGGGCCGAGCGGGGCCCGCGAGCCGAGGATGTGCTTCGTCAGCCAGGTCCGCGGCCGTCCGGCCCGGATCGGTACGACCGTGGACCGCGCGACCAGCCGGGAACTGCCCGTGCTGCACAGCAGGACGGCCGCCGCGTGCTCGCGGAACGCCGGGCGCGCCGACGCCGCCATCACCGTCATGCCGCCCATGGAGTGCCCGGCGATCACCGCCCGCTCGCCGGGCGCGAGGGTGGCGTTCAGTACGGCTTCGAGGTCGTCGGCGAGGGCGTCGGTGCCGCAGGTCGCGCTCGCCGGGCTGCGGCCGTGGCCGCGCTGGTCGTAGGCGATGACGCGGTGGTCGGCGGACAGCGCCCGGATCTGCGCCGCCCAGAACGCGGTCGAGCAGGTCCAGCCGTGCGCGAGGACGACGGCCGGCGCGCCCTCCGGGCCGTGCACCTCGGCATGCAGGCGGGCGCCGTCGGCGGAGGTGACGGTGAGGACGCGGACCGGAACGGGCGGGGCGTAGGGGCCGGAGGAGACGTGGGCGAGGCGGCTCACGCGGTCACCTCCGCGGCCTCGTCGACCGGGGAGGCCGGAGAGGCCTTCGCCGTCGGTGGCCGCAGGACGGCGTACTCCGCGAGATCCACCTGGCGCGTGGCGCGCCGGAACTCGGTCGTGGTGCCGGGCCAGACGGTGGTGTTGCGGCCGTTCGCGTCCAGGTACCAGCTCGTGCAGCCGCCGGTGTTCCACACGGTGCGCTTCATGCGCTCCTGCACCTTGCGGTTCCAGGCGTTCACGGCGCTCGGGCGGGCGTCGAGGGCGACCCGGCCTCCCAGGACGTCCAACTGGCGCAGATAGTCGGCCATGTAGTTCAGCTGGGACTCGATCATCAGGATCATCGAGGAGTTGCCGAGGCCCGTGTTCGGGCCGATGATCGTCATCCAGTTCGGGAACCCGGCCGCGGACGCGCCGCGCAGCGCGGCCATGCCGTCCTTCCAGGTCTCGGCGAGCGTACGGCCGTCCGCGCCGACGACCCGCTCGGCGATCGGCATGTCGGTGACATGGAAGCCCGTACCGAAGATGATCGCGTCGACCTCGGCCTCGGTGCCGTCGGCGGCGACGACGGTGGACCCGCGGATCTCGCTGAGCCCGCCCGCGACGACGTCCACGTTGTCCTGCGCGAGCGCCGGGTAGTACGTGCTGGACAGCAGGATCCGCTTGCAGCCGATGCGGTAGTCCGGGGTGAGCTTGGCGCGCAGCGCCGGGTCCTTGATGGCGCGGGCCATGTTGCGCTTGGCCAGCTGCTCGACGAAGCCCAGTTCGCCCGGGTGTTTGGTGAAGGCCTGGACCTGCAACTCCCGTATGCCCCACAGCAGCCCGCGGCGCAGCCGGGTGGTCAGCGGCAGCGCGCGGTGCAGTGAGCGCTCGGCGCCGCTGATGGCGCGGTCCACGCGGGGCATCACCCACGGCGGGGTGCGCTGGAAGACGGTGAGGCGGGACACCTCGGGCTGGATGGACGGCACGATCTGGATGGCGGAGGCACCGGTGCCGACCATGGCGACCCGCTTGCCGGCGAGGTCGTAGTCGTGGTCCCAGCGGGCGGAGTGGAAGACCTTGCCGGGGAAGGACTCCAGGCCCGGGATGTCCGGGATCTTGGGGTCGGACAGCGGTCCGGTCGCGGAGACCACGACGTCGGCGGAGAGGTTCCCGGCGGTCGCCTCGATGTCCCAGCGCAGCAGCTCCGTGTTCCAGGTCATCTTCTTGACCTCGGAGTCGAAGCGGATGTGCGGACGGAGCCGGAAGACGTCGGCGACGTGCTCCAGGTAGGCGCGGATGTGGCGCTGCCCGGAGAAGGTGCGCGGCCAGTCGGGGTTGGGGGCGAAGGAGAAGGAGTAGAGGTGGGAGGGCACGTCGCAGGCGCACCCCGGATAGCTGTTGTCGCGCCAGGTGCCGCCGACGCTGTCGGCCCTCTCGAGGACGATGAAGTCGGTGATCCCCTCCCGGCGCAGCCGCACGGCGGCGCCCAGCCCGCCGAATCCGGAGCCGATCACCGCCACCCGCACGTGCTCGTGTTCGTGGGCCATCCCGAAGCCTCCGCGCATCGCTCTTGGACTCTGCCAGTGAATACTGGCGCAATGGGGAGAGTAGAGGAGCACCGTACTCATGGGTAGGGGGCGGGCGACGACGATTCACCTCAACGGCCGCCGCCGCGGGCACCCGGGGCACGACATAGGCTTCCCGTGTGGCAGAGAAGCGTGAATACCGCATGGAGGAGCTGGCGGAACTGGCCGGCATCACGGTGCGCACCCTGCGCTTCTACCGCGAACGCAAACTGATCCCGCCGCCCCGCCGCGAGGGCCGTATCGCCTGGTACGACGACCACCACCTGGCCCGCCTGCGCACCATCGCGGCCCTGCTGGAACGCGGCCACACCCTGAGCGGCATCGCGGAACTCGCCGAGGCCCTCGACCACGGCCGCGACGTCGCCGACGTCCTCGGCGTCGCCCCGACCGAGGAGGAACCGGTCCGCCTCACCCCCGAGGAACTCGCGGCCCGCTTCGAGGGCGAGGTCACCCCCGAGAACCTCGCCGCCGCCCTGGAACTGGGCTACCTCGGCACCGACGGCGACGAGATCGTCCACATCAGCCGCCGCCTCCTCGACGTCTCCTCCGCGCTGGTCCGCGAGGGCATCCCGCTCGCGGACGTACTCGCGGCCGCCGCCCGCGTCCGCGAACACGCCGACGCCCTCGCCGAGTTGTTCGCCGACCTGGTCCTGCGCCACGCCCCCGAGGAGGACCTCCACCGCCTGCGCCCCCTCGCCCGCAGCGTGGTGGAGGCAGAACTCTCCCTGGCCCTGGACCGGCGGCTGGACAAGCGCCGGTAGCGGCCGTCCGGCGAGCGACCGCCTAGTGGTCGTAGACCACCGTCACCGGCGCATGGTCCGACCAGCGCTCGGCGTGCGTGGCCGCACGTTCCACGTGCCCCTTGACGGCCTTGCCGGCCAGCCCGGGGGTCGCACAGTGGTAGTCGATCCTCCAGCCCGAGTCGTTGTCGAAGGCCCGCCCCCGATACGACCACCAGGTGTACGGCCCCTCGGTGTCCGGGTGCAGGGCGCGTACGACGTCGACGTAGCCGCCGTCCGCGGGGTCGAAGACGCGGGTCAGCCACGCGCGTTCCTCCGGCAGGAAGCCCGAGTTCTTGGTGTTGCCGCGCCAGTTCTTCAGGTCGGCCTGCTGGTGGGCGATGTTCCAGTCGCCGCAGACGAGGACCTCGCGGCCGTCGGCGGCGGCACGCTCGCGCAGTTCCTTGAGGTGGGCGAGGAACTCGCCCATGAAGCGGATCTTCTCGTCCTGGCGTTCGGTGCCGACCTCGCCGGAGGGGAGGTAGAGGGAGGCGACCGTCACACCCGGCAGGTCGGCCTCGACGTACCGCCCGCTGGTGTCGAACTCCGACGATCCGAAGCCCACCCGGACGCGGTCGGGTTCGCGGCGGGTGTAGAGCGAGACCCCCGCGCGGCCCTTGGCGGCGGCGGGTGCGTGCACGACGTGCCAGCCGTCGGGCGTGCGCACGTGCTCGGGCAGCTGCTGCGGCTCGGCGCGCACCTCCTGGAGGCACAGCACATCGGCCCCGGTCCCCGCGAGCCACTCCACGAAGCCCTTCTTCGCGGCGGCACGCAGTCCGTTCACATTGGCGGAGGTCACAGTCAGCACCCGGGCACTTTACCGGCACACTGGACGGGGTCCCGCAAGAGACCACCCGTGCACTCCCCCGTTGCCGACTCCCGCCGCCGCCTGCATTGATATACGGTGCCTATCATGATTATCCGCCCTGTGCCCTTCGACCACCCGGACGCCGTCAAGCTGAACGACGAGGTCCAGGCCGAGTACCACGTGCGCTACGGCGACGGCGGCGACGCGACGCCCCTGGACCCGGACGACTTCCGGCCGCCGAACGGCGTGTACCTGATCGCCTACGACGAGGACGGCACCCCCGTCGCCACGGGCGGCTGGCGCAGCCAGGACAAGAACCCCGAGGGCAACGAGGACGGCGACGCCGAACTGAAGCGGATGTACGTCATCGAGTCCATGCGCGGCCGGGGCCTGGCCCGCCGCATGCTCGCCGCGCTGGAGGCCGACGCGCGCGCCGCCGGCCGCGTCCGCATGGTCCTGGAGACCGGCGACCAGCAGCCGGAGGCGATCGCCCTGTACGCCTCCAGCGGCTACGAGCCGTGCGCCAAGTTCGGCTACTACCGCGAGTACGAGTCGAGCATGTGCTTCGCCAAGCCGCTGTAGCCGGGGGACGCGGTCAGGCCTGCCAGGTGCTGAGTCTGGCGAGGGCCTCGGCGCGGGACTCGATGATCTTCATGCGGGCGCGTCGTTCGGTGTCGCGGTGGTGTGCGCTCTGTGCGGTGCTCTGGCCGGGCCACTTGCGGTAGAGCAGTCCGCACTCGGCGATGAACCATCCGGTGCTGACCGCGTTCAGCGCCATCAGCAGGCCGGTGTCCTCGGACGAGGGAAGGGCCATCCATCCGCCGAGCGCCGTCACGAGGTCGCGCCGGGCGCACAGGGTGGCCGGGTGGACCTGGGCCCGGTAGTCGTGCGTACGCCATCGTTCGAGGACGGCGCCGCGTGCGAGGGGACCGGGCGGCGGGTCGCCGTCGAAACCGACGGTCGATCCGTCGGCGAGCAGGTCGAGCACGCGGGACGTCGTCCACGCGATGCCGTCGCGTCCGGTCAGGGTCGTGATGTCGCGGAGCAGTGCGCCGGGCGTGAGCATGTCGTCCGCGTCCAGCACCTTGACGAAGTCGCCCCGGGCTCGGGCGAGTGCCATGGTGCGGGCCATGCCGGCGCGTCCCTGCCTGCCCTGCTCGAAGCTGATGCGCGGGTCGTCGGGGACGTGCGGCCGTACGTCCCCGCTCTCGCCGTCCTCCTGGAGGACCCACTCCCAGTCCCAGCCGGGCGGCATCTCCTGCCGGGTGAGCGAGGCGTGGGCGTCCGCGAGGTAGGGGGCGCTGGGCCCGTGCACCGGAGTGATCACCGACACGATGTGCGTCAAGCGACCGGTCACCACCTTTCCAACGGGGTCACACACTTGACGGCGTAGCGGTCACCGGGCAGCACGACGTCCGCCACCTCCACGATCCGGCCGCCCATGTCGTGCAGGGTCTTGCGGACGTCCATCACCGCGACACCCGGCATCAGGCCGAGTTCCTCGGCCTCCTGAGCCGTGGGCGGACGCGCGGTCACGACCTCCTCGACCCGCCCGACCTCGATCCCCACCGTGAGGAGCTGGTGCATGGTCCCGCCGGGCCACGGTTCCCGGGTCTGGTCGAGCAGTTCGGGATTCTTCCGCGCGATCTCGTACGGGAGGTAGGACCGGGCTATGTTCAGCGGTGCGCGCTCGCCGGCCCGGCGCGTGCGGTACGTCCGCCTGAGGACGGCGGCGCCCGGCTCGATGCCCAGCGTCAGGGCGAGTTCCTCGGGCGCCTCGATCCGCTCGTACTCGGCGTGGAAGGCCAGTTGGCCGGTGCTCAGGCCGGTGTCCCGCTCGGTGGCGCCCCTGCTGCCGCGCTCCCTCAGGCCGGCGCGCGCCCGGTCCTTCTCCCACTGGTGACGCAGGTTGCACCGCTCGGCGCGCCGGCTCCGCCCGTGCACGAAGTCGACCTTCCCGTACCGCTTCGCCATCTGCGGCCTCCTCGGTCCACACCCTTCAGTGTGCCGTGCCTCACCGCCGTACGACATGTCAGAGCCCCGGTCGGTGATCACCGACCGGGGCTCCGAGCTGCGTGGACCTGAGGGGATTTGAACCCCTGGCCCCCTCGATGCGAACGAGGTGCGCTACCGGACTGCGCCACAGGCCCTTGCAACGAGTGAAACTCTAGCATCCCCGTCCGGGTGGTTGGAAATCCGTTCCCGGGCTGGTCAGCCGTGGGGCTCCCACGGGGTTCGTGGACTACTCGTTGGCCGCGCGCGGCCGCTCGCCGTCCTCGTACTGGTCGAACAGCGGGGTGCGGCCACGCTCGCGGGAGCGGCGGGCCGAGGCGGCGGAGCTCCCCCCGCGCGAGCGGCCTCGAGCCTGCGGGCGGGCGTCGCCGCGGCCTCCGGCGGGCGGGCGGTCCTCCTCGGGCGCCGGGGGTTCCTCCGCGGCGGAAGCCGCGTCCTCCTGCCCCGGCACCGCCGCGGACGACCGTGCCGAGCTCCAGGAGTCCGGTGTGCCCAGGTCCACGTCGGAGCTGGCGCGCGGGGCGACCGGTGCGGTGACGTACGTCGGCAACGGGACGGGCACCGGGTCCCAGCTGTCGCCGTGCCCGGGGCGCCGGCGGCGCTCGCGCTGCTGGTCCAGCCACTCCGCGTGGTCGGTCTGCTCGACCAGGGCGCGCCGGTCGGCGGCGAGCGCGGACAGTCCCTGATCCGCCTCCGGCTCACCCGCGGCCTCCGGCTCGTCCGCGTCCTCGTCCAGGGGGGCGCGCCGGCGCTGTGGGTGCCGGCTCTCCCGCAGCCGCTGCGCGGCGGCCTCGGCGCGGCGGCGGTCCATCTGGTACGCGAAGCGACGGCGCTCCTGGACGCGCAGATACGCGATGTACGCGCTGAGCAGGACGGCGGGCGCTCCGGGCGCCCACAGGAAGGCGAGGCCTCCGACGGCGGCGACGATCGCGCCCAGGGTGAAGGCGAGGAAGAGGACGACGGTGGTGCGCCGACGGCGCGCGAGAACCTTCGTCCGCCGGGCGCGCGCTGCGGCCGCCTCCGCGCCGGGCGCGCGCCGAGCCGCCGGGACGCGCCTGCGCGCGGGCGCGACGGCGGAACCCGATCCGGCCCCCGATCCGGCCCCCGGTCCGGACGCGGACGCCGGTACGGACGGCGCCACGGACGCCGATACCGACGGGGAGGCGGGCGCGGATGCCGGCGTGGTCGCGGGCGCGGGTTCGGACGTGGTGCCGGAGGCGGGCGGGGCCGCCGGTGACGTGGTCCGGGCCGCGGGCACGCCCGCACGGCCGCGACGGCCCCGCTCCGGGGCCTGCTCGGGTTCCTGCGCCCGGGTCGGGGGCATGGCGAAGGCCCGGACGTCCACCGAGTCGGTGACGGCGTCCGGGTCCACGGCGCTGGACTCCCCCTCCTCGGCGGAGCGCGCCCTGAGGTCCCTGGCGTACCGACGCTCCATGCCCGCCCGTCCGGACAGCAGCCGGATGGCGGTGCTGAAGCGTTCCGTCGGACGGGCCTCGTTCAGCTCGTCCTGCCTACGGAGCCACATGGGCACCAAGTAGGCGGCCCAGGCCCCGACAATGACTGCGTAGATGAGGCCGCTGCTGCTCACGTCTCACACGGTAGAGGGGTTGGCGTGAGGCCATCCGCCAATTGGGCCGGTGTGTCGCACGATCTGGCTGATATTTCGAACTTTTTTTGTGACCGATGCGATCAGCAAGCCGTCAAGCCCGTGAATTCAATGCCACCCGCACGATCACCCATCGATCATTTTCGAACATTCATTCAATTTCCAAGGGGAGCCGGCCCGGATTACTCGCGGTTACGCCGCTTCTACTCGCTGTTCTGCCGGGCGTTCTGCGGGTTGCGGGGGCGGGTCCGCCGCCAGCGGCTCAGCAGCCCTTCGGGCACCTCCTCCGCGGTGAGCGCGAAGACCAGGTGATCGCGCCAGGCCCCGTCAATGTGCAGATAACGCGGCCTGAGGCCCTCCTCGCGGAATCCGAGTTTCTCCACCACCCGGCGGCTCGGCCCGTTCTCGGGGCGAATGCAGACCTCGATGCGGTGCAGTCCGACGGTGCGGAAACAGTGGTCCACGACGAGCGCCACCGCCGTCGGCACCACCCCGCGCCCGGCCACCGCCTCGTCCACCCAGTAGCCGATGTGGCCCGAGCACATCGAGCCCCAGGTGATTCCGGCGACCGTCAACTGCCCGACCAGGCGCCCCTGGTACTCGATGACGAACGGCAGCATCCGCCCCGCGTTCGCCTCGGACCGCAGGTGCCGCACCATCTGGCGGTAGGTCGGCCGATGCGCGATCGGCCCGCTGGGCGTGGGTGGCGGAATGGTCGCCTCCCACGGCCTGAGCCAGTCCCGGTTGCGCCGGTTCACCTCGCGCCAGGCCCGCTGGTCGCGCAGCTTTATCGGCCGGAGGACGACATCGCCCTCCGCGAGCACGACGGGCCAGGATGGGCTGTTCAGCTCGCACCCCCACTGCCGGCACCGGGTCTGGGATGGTCGCCGCCGCGCAGCTGGTCGACGGCGTGCGTCAACAGCGGCTCCAGCACGGCCAGTCCGTCCCTCACCCCGCCGGAAGAGCCCGGCAGGTTGACGA
Source organism: Streptomyces sp. NPDC006393 (assembly GCF_040628575.1). NCBI lineage: Bacteria > Bacillati > Actinomycetota > Actinomycetes > Kitasatosporales > Streptomycetaceae > Streptomyces > Streptomyces sp. NPDC006393. The sequence goes on along the minus strand of NZ_JBEXZD010000001.1, from coordinate 216,214 downwards.
TCAGCGTCCCCCCGGCCACCCCGGCCAGTCCCCGGGAGAGCGCCGCCGTCGGCACCTTCTCCCGTCCGAACGCCCGGATGGCCTCCGCGATGCCCGGCACCTCGTGGTCGATCACCCGGCGGGTGGCCTCGGGGGTGCGGTCGGTGGGTGAGATGCCGGTGCCCCCGGTGGTGACGACGACGTCGTACCCGGCCTCGACGGCGGCGCGCAGCTCGGCCTCCACCGGGTCGCCGTCCGGCACGACCCGCGGACCGTCCACGGCGAAGCCGAAACGCCTGAGGCCGTCGGCGATCAGCGGGCCGCCCTTGTCCTCGTAGACCCCGGCCGCGGCCCGGTTGGAGGCGGTGACCACCAGGGCGCTGTACGGCGCGAGCAGTGCGCCCCCGGCCCCTGCGTCCAGCGTCATGACCGGCTCCAGTCGCCCGACTTGCCGCCCGTCTTCTCCTCCACCCGCACGTCCGTGATGACCGCCCCCTTGTCGACCGCTTTGACCATGTCGATCACGGTGAGCGCGGCGACCGAGACCGCGGTGAGCGCCTCCATCTCCACGCCCGTGCGGTCCGTCGTCCTCACGGTGGCCGTGATCTCCACGGCGTCGTCCGCGACCGACAGGTCCAGTTTCACACCCGACACCGACAACGGGTGGCACAGCGGGATGAGGTCCGGGGTGCGCTTGGCGCCCATGATCCCGGCGATCCGCGCGGTGGCGAGGGCGTCGCCCTTGGGAACGCCCTCGCCGCGCAGCAGCTCCACCACGCGCGGCGAGACGAGGACACGGCCACTGGCGCGGGCGGTGCGCGCGGTCACCTCCTTGCCGGACACGTCGACCATGCGGGCGGCGCCCGCGTCGTCGATGTGCGTCAGTCGGTCCTGCGCGGCCTCCTGTGCGCGGCCTTGCGCGTCGTCCTGCGGGACCTCCTGTGCGCGCTCCCGCGCGACGTCCTGTGCGCGGCTGTGCGCGGAGGGTCCGGGGGTCTCCCCCCGGGAAGGCGTAGTCATGCTCTGTGGCGCTCCCGGTCCGGGCCCGGCGCGGTGCGGCGCGCGGGCCTGCTGTGCGCGACACGGTACCGCCAACCAGCGCCGGTCAGCCGAGGAGGACCACCTCGACCTCGTCGCCGGGCGCCACCGACTCGACGTCCTCGGGCACGACGATGAGGGCGTCGGCCTGCGCGAGGGCGGCGATCAGATGGGAGCCGCTGCCCCCGACCGGGGTCACCTCGCCGTCGGCGTACGTCCCGCGCAGGAACTGCCTGCGGCCCTTCGGGGAGCTCAGCGCCTTCTCCGTCGTCAGCGTCGCCCGGGCCCTCGGCCGGTGGACGTCCTGAAGGCCCATCAGGGTGCGGATGGCGGGCCGGACGAACAGCTCGAAGGACACGTACGACGACACCGGGTTGCCGGGCAGCGCCAGCAACGGGATGTGCTCTCGGCCGATGGTGCCGAAGCCCTGCGGCTTGCCCGGCTGCATGGCGAGCTTGCGGAACTCCACCCCGCCGCCCGGCACGTCCTCGTCGCCGACGTGCGACAGCGCCTCCTTGACCACGTCGTACGCCCCGACGCTCACCCCGCCGGTGGTGACCATCAGGTCGGCGCGGACGAGCTGGTCCTCGATGGTGGACCGCAGGACGTCGGCGTCGTCGGCGACGGCGCCCACCCGGTAGGCGATGGCACCGGCGTCCCGGGCCGCCGCGGTCAGGGCGAAGCTGTTGGAGTCGTAGATCTGGCCGTTGCGCAGCTGCTCGTCGGGCTGGACGAGCTCGCTGCCGGTGGACAGCACCACCACGCGCGGGCGCGGGCGCACCCGGACCGTGCCCCGGCCGATCGCGGCGAGCAGCGCGATCTGCGGCGGTCCGAGGACCGTGCCGGCCTCCAGGGCGAGGTCGCCGGCCTTCACGTCGCTGCCCTTGGCGCGCACGTGCGCGCGTGCCTCGGCCGGCCGGTACACGCGCACCTGGCCGGTGGCGCCCTCCGGGGACAGGCTGCGGGCGCGCATCCCGCTGACCGGGCCCTCGCCGAGCCCGCCGTCGGTCCACTCCACGGGCACGACCGTCTCGGCGCCGGGCGGCAGCGGGGCGCCGGTCATGATCCGGGCGGCCTGACCGGGGCCCACGCGGATCAGGTCGGCCGCGCCCGCGGCGACATCCCCGACGACCTCCAGCGCGGCCGGGAACTCCTCGCTCGCGCCCGAGACGTCAGCGACCCGCACCGCGTACCCGTCCATGGAGCTGTTGTCGAAGGGCGGCAGTGACAGCGGCACCATGACGTCCTCGACGAGGACGCAGCCCTGGGCGTCGAGCAGCTGGAGCTCGATGGGGTCCAGGGGCCGCACGGTGGTGAGGACGTCGTCCAGGTGCTCGTCCACCGACCACAGGCGGTCCGGTTCCGTGGTGTGGTGCCCGCCGCTGCTCAACTCGTCACATCTCCTCGGCCACGTACCGCTTCAGCCAGGCCCTGAAGTCGGGGCCCAGGTCCTCACGTTCGCACGCGAGCCGGACAATGGCACGCAGGTAGTCGCCGCGGTCGCCGGTGTCGTAGCGGCGGCCCTTGAAGACGACGCCGTGCACCGGGCCGCCGACGCCCCCCGCGGCAGTGGCCGCCGTCGAATGCGCCTCGGCGAGCTTCTGCAAAGCGTCGGTGAGCTGGATCTCGCCACCGCGGCCCGGCTCCGTCTCGCGGAGTATGGCGAAGATGTGCGGGTCGAGGACGTAGCGGCCGATGACCGCGTAGTGCGAGGGGGCCTCCGCCGGGCTCGGCTTCTCGACCAGGCCGGTCACCTGGACCACGTCGCTGTCCTGGGTGGCCTCCACGGCCGCGCAGCCGTAGAGGTGGACCTGCTCGGGGGCGACCTCCATGAGGGCGACGACGCTGCCGCCGTAGGTCTCCTGCACCTCGATCATCCGCTGGAGCAGCGGGTCGCGCGGGTCGATCAGGTCGTCGCCGAGCAGCACGGCGAACGGTTCGTGACCGACGTGCGGGGCGGCGCAGAGCACCGCGTGGCCCAGGCCCCTGGGGTCGCCCTGGCGGACGTAGTGCATCGTCGCGAGGTCGCTGGACTCCTGGACCTTGACGAGCCGCTCGGCATCGCCCTTCTTCTCCAGGGCGGACTCCAGCTCGTAGTTGCGGTCGAAGTGGTCCTCGAGGGGGCGCTTGTTGCGGCCCGTCACCATGAGGACGTCGTCGAGGCCCGCGGAGACGGCCTCCTCGACCACGTACTGGATCGCCGGCTTGTCCACGACCGGCAGCATCTCCTTGGGCGTGGCCTTGGTGGCCGGCAGGAAGCGGGTGCCCAGGCCTGCCGCGGGGATGACGGCCTTGCTGATCCGGGGAGGCGACTGACTCATGCCCGCAACCTTATCCGCCGCTCCGACCGCCTTTGCGCGGGCTCCGGGGTTCCGGTTCGTCGATTCGCACAGGAACGGCACACGTGCCGCACAGCGGCACACGGGACGCACGGAACGCACGAAACGCACGGAACGAACGCACGCGACACTGGAACGGACGCGCCTCCGGGACGCCTCCAGGGAGCCCCGCAGGGAGCCCCGCTGGGGTGCTCCGCAAGGATGGGCGATCGGGCGCTCAGGACTCGAGAAAGGTGCGGAAGCGGACTTGGCTGAGATCGGACGGACGACGGGGCCCGCCAAGCGGACGGTGCGGCGGGAGTTCCTGGCGGCGAGGGACGGGCTGACGGCGGACGAGCTGCGCCGGGCGGCGTCGGCGCTGGCCCGGCGCGCGCTGGAGCTGCCCGAGCTGGCGCGGGCGCGCACGGTGGCCGCGTACGTCTCCGTGGGCACCGAGCCGGGCACCCTCGCGCTGCTCGACGCGCTGCGCGCGCGGGACGTCCGCGTCCTGCTGCCCGCCCTGCTGCCCGACAACGACCTGGACTGGGGCGTCTACGCCGGGGAGGGCTCCCTCGCGCGCGTTCGGCACGGCGGCAGGATGGCGCTGTGGGAGCCGGCCGGGGAGCGCCTCGGCCCGGACGCCGTGGCGGCCGCCGACGTCGTCCTGCTGCCCGGCCTCGCCGTCGACGCGCGCGGGATGCGGCTGGGGCGCGGCGGCGGCTCCTACGACCGTGTCCTGGCCCGTCTGGAGCGGGCGGGCGCACACCCCGCGCTCGTGGTCCTGCTGTACGACTTCGAGGTCGTCGGCCAGGTGCCGAAGGAGCCGCACGACCGGCCGGTGCACGCGGTGGTGACGCCGTCGGGAGTGCGCCGCTTCATCTGAAGCCCGAAGCCGTACGGACGGCGAAGGCCCTCCACGCGCGCGTGGAGGGCCTTCGTCAGCCTGCGGGCCGCCGGGTCACGGCTTGAGCACCAGCGTGTCCCTCGTGTCCTTCTCGACCGCGTTCGCCGAGAACGACCACGGCAGCAGCTCGCCGTTGGCCCACTTGCCCGTCTGGTCGGTGTAGTGGGCGCTGAAGGCGTGACCGGAGGCGCCGGTGAGGTTGATCCACTTGGACTTGTCGAGGTCGGCGAGGTTGACCACCATCCGCATGGACGGCACCCACACCACGTTGTAGCCGCCGGCCGCGTTCCACCCGGAGGCGTTGACCGCGGCCTCGCCGCCGCTGAGCTTCCAGGGGCCCCGGTTCAGGACGTACTTCAGGAAGCCGGGTCCCTCGGTGCCCAGGGTCTGGTTCTTCAGGAACAGGCGGTGCAGCCGGCCCCAGCTCCAGGTGTCGATGTCCTTGCCGAGCTTGGCGGTCAGCTCCCAGCGGGCGTCGATCATGGCGCGCTCGAACAGCTCGTCGCGGTTGTCGGCCTTGGGCCGGCCGTAGCCCGAGGCGGGCGCCTTCCACCAGTCGCTGTTCGGGTCGTCCACGAGGTTGCGGACCACCTCGAACCAGCGGTCGCCGCCGTCCGGCTGCGCCTGGTCGGCGTCCCGCTCGCCGCACTCGCGGACCTTGGTGGCCTCGTCGACCGGGCCGGTGTTGTCGGCCGGCTCCACCCACAGGCACTGGCCCTTGACCCGCAGCTCCTTGGGCAGCTTGTTGCCGAAGGCGAGCTTGAGGATGTTGCGCCAGACCGCGTTGAAGTAGGCGGCCGCCGCCGAGTCCGCGTCCTGGGTGTAGTCCCAGCCCTCCAGGAGCTTCTGCGCCCGGCGGACGTCCTTGTCGCCGATGTCGATCTTCAGCAGCATGGGCACCAGCAGCTTGGCGATCTCGCTGCTGTCGTCCGTCTGCATCTGCCGCATGTCGTCGGTGGAGATCTTGCCGCCGCCGTCGATCTTCGACTGGATCAGGTCGGTGATGCGCTGGCTGCGGGTGCCGTAGCCCCAGTCCGTGGTGAGCGTGTACGGGTAGTCGTCCGGGCCGACGACGGCCTGGTTGGCGGTGACGATGTAGCCGCGCTTGGGGTTGTACTCGTAGGGCAGCTCGTCCTGCTTCAGGTAGCCGGTCCAGTCGTACCTGGAGTCCCAGCCCGGCGCGGGGACGGAGCCGTCGTCGTTCTTCGCGCGCGTGGGGATGCGGCCGGGCAGCGTGTAGCCGATGTTGTTCTCGGTGTCCGCGTAGATCAGGTTCTGCGAGGGCACGTCGAACTTCTCGGCCGCCGTCCGGAAGCCGGCGAAGTCCTTGGCGCGGTCGAGGGCGAAGACGGCGTCCATGGTGGTGCCCGGTTGAAGCGCGGTCCACTTCAGGGCCACGGCGTAACCGTCGCCGCGGTCCGGTGCCGCCGTGTTGACCTGGGCCTTCTTGCCGACCTTGACCAGCTCGTCGTCGCGGTCGGACAGCAGGGGCATGCCGTCCTCGGTCTGGCGGACCACGATCTTCTTGGACGCGCCGCCGGCGACCTTGATGGTCTCCTCACGGCTCCGGAAGGGCACCGTCTTGTCGTCGCGCAGGTAGCCGTCGCCGCTGAGCTTCTCCAGGTACAGGTCGGTGACGTCGACACCGGAGTTGGTCATGCCCCAGGCGATGTTCTGGTTGTGGCCGATGATCACGCCGGGCATGCCCGCGAAGGTGTAGCCGGTGACGTCGTACGGGCACGCGGCGGACACCGAGCGGCAGTGCAGGCCCATCTGGTACCAGACGCCCGGCAGCGAGGGCGACAGGTGCGGGTCGTTGGCGAGCAGCGGCTTGCCGGTGATGGTGTACTTCCCGGACACCACCCAGGAGTTGGAGCCGATGCCGTCGCCGTTCACGCCGACGGCGGTCGGCAGGTTCTGCATGACGTTGCGCAGGCCCATGAGCTGGCTCTGCACGCCGGAGGTGCCGGAGGTGGAGGACCCGCCCGTCGTGGCCGGGGTGCCGCCCGCGGTGCCGGTGGTGCCGGCCGTCGTCCCGGTCGTGCCGGTGGTGCCGGTGGTTCCCGTCGAGGTACCGGTGGTACCGGTCGTCGTCCCGGTGGTGCCGCTCGTGCTGTCGCCACCGCTCGCCTCGAACGCCTCGGCGAGCTCGTCGTACTGGCCCTGCGTGACGATCGGCTTGTTCCGGCTGTAGGGGTAGTCCGGGTAGAGGTCCTTGATCTGCTTGGGGCCGAGGCGGCTGGTCATCAGGGCGCGGTCGATCTCGTCCTGCATGTTGCCGCGCAGGTCCCAGGCCATCGCCTTCAGCCAGGAGACCGAGTCGACCGGGGTCCACTTCCCGGGCTTGTAGTCGTTGGTGAAGCCCAGGGCCGCGTACTCCAGGGAGATGTCCTTGGCGTTCCGGCCCTCGAGGTAGGCGTTGACGCCCTGGGAGTACGCCTGGAGGTACTTCTTGGTGGAGGCCGACAGCTTCTTGTCGTACTCCTCCTCGGCGACCTTGTCCCAGCCCAGGGTGCGCAGGAACGCGTCGTTGTCGACCTGGCTCTTGCCGAACATCTCCGACAGTCGCCCGGAGGTCATGTGCCGGCGCACGTCCATCTCGTAGAACCGGTCCTGGGCCTGGACGTAGCCCTGCGCCATGAACAGGTCCTCGGCCGAGGAGGCGTAGATCTGCGGGATGCCGTAGCCGTCCCGCTTGACGTCGACCGGGCCCGACAGGCCCTGGAGCGTGATCGAGCCCTTGGTCTGCGGGAAGGAGGCGCGGACGGTGCTGATGGACCAGTAGGCCCCGTAGGCGATGCCGCCGATGATGGCCAGCACCAGGACGAGCACGACGAGTCGGGCTTTTCGCCCCTTCTTCCTGCCGGACTTGCCGGGCTTGTCACCCGTTGAGGCGGTGGTGTTGGGGGGCATCGCTGTCCTTGCTGTCCTAACGCGAGCGGCAGGCGGTACTGGAGTGCTGGAGCAACCATAGGCGCAGGGGCCGGTATCACTTGACGCGGAGTCGGGTCCAAGCGCGGACGAACGTTCGATCTCGGCCCTTCGAGTGTCAAGAAAGCGTCAAGAGTTAGGTAAGGTAACGAAGTAATCGGGGGCTCGGCGCACCGGAGCACCGGAGTGCCGGACGCCGGAGAGCCCGAGGCCGGAGAGTCCGGAAGACCGGAGAGCCGAAGGGCTGGAGAGCCGGAAGGCCGGAGAGCCGAAGGGCTGGAAAGCCGAAGTGCTGGAGAGCCGGAAGGCCGGAGAGCCGAAGGGCTGGAAAGCCGAAGGGCTGGAGAGCCGGAAGGCCGAGAGGTCCCGATCGGAGAACTCGGAACGCGGGGAAGGAAGCGCCACTGACTGTTCACCACCTCAACCAGCTCCTGCTCGCCTGCTCCCTCGTCCTGCTCGTCGCCGTGGCAGCGGTACGGATCTCCTCGCGCAGCGGGCTCCCCAGCCTGCTCGTCTACCTGGGGATCGGCATCGGCATGGGCGCGGACGGCGTCGGCCACATCCGCTTCGACAACGCCGAGCTGACCCAGATCATCGGCTACGCGGCCCTCGTCGTGATCCTCGCCGAGGGCGGACTCGGCACGAAGTGGAAGGAGATCAGACCGGTCCTGCCGTCCGCCTGCGTGCTCGCACTGCTCGGCGTCGCGACCAGCGTCGCCGTCACCGCCGCCGGGGCGCACTACCTGGTCGGTCTCGACTGGCGCCAGGCATTCATCATCGGTGCGGTGGTGTCCTCCACGGACGCGGCGGCCGTCTTCTCCGTCCTGCGGCGCATCCCCCTTCCCGCGCGCGTGAAGGGCACGCTCGAGGCCGAGTCCGGCTTCAACGACGCGCCCGTCGTCATCCTGGTCGTCGCCTTCTCCACCACCGGGCCGGTCGACCACTGGTACACCCTGGTGGGCGAGATAGCCCTGGAGCTGGCCATCGGCGCGGCCGTCGGCCTCGCGGTGGGCTGGCTCGGCTCCTCGGCCCTCAAGCACGTCGCCCTGCCCGCCTCCGGCCTGTACCCGATCGCCGTGATGGCGATCGCGGTCACGGCCTACGCCGCCGGGGCCCTGGCGCACGGCAGCGGCTTCCTCGCCGTCTACCTGGCGGCGATGCTGCTCGGCAACGCCAAGCTGCCGCACTGGCCGGCCACGCGCGGCTTCGCCGAAGGGCTCGGCTGGATCGCCCAGATCGGCATGTTCGTCCTGCTCGGCCTGCTGGTCACCCCGCACGAACTGGGCGACGACATCGTGCCCGCCCTGCTCATCGGCCTGGTGCTGACGATGGTCGCGCGACCGCTGAGCGTCGTGGTCAGCCTGCTGCCGTTCCGCGTGCCGTGGCCGGAGCAGACCCTGATGTCCTGGGCCGGGCTGCGCGGCGCCGTGCCCATCATCCTGGCCACCATCCCCATGGTGAACGGCGTCGACAGCACCCACCGCATCTTCAACATCGTCTTCGTCCTGGTCGTCGTCTACACCCTCGTCCAGGGGCCGACCCTGCCCTGGCTGGCCGCCCGGCTGCGCCTCGGCGAACCCCAGGAAGCCGCCGACCTCGGCATCGAGTCGGCGCCTCTGGAGCGGCTGCGCGGCCATCTGCTGTCCGTCGCCATCCCGGAGGGGTCGCGGATGCACGGTGTGGAGATCAACGAGCTGCGGCTGCCCGCCGGGTCGGCGGTCACCCTGGTGGTCCGCGACGGAAAATCGTTTGTTCCGTTGCCCTCCACGGTCCTGCGGCGCGGCGACGAACTCCTGGTGGTCACCACCGACCCCGTCCGCGAGTCCGCGGAACGCCGGCTGCGCGCGGTCGGCCGCGGCGGCAAGCTGGCGGACTGGCTGGGCGCCGACGGCCCCGCGGAGGGCCGCCACGGCGGCCGCGGTCGGTGAGGGAACGTTTCCTGTGTGTGACCGCCCTCGAGCGCTTCGGAACCCAGGCGAGCACCGTTCATGGTGCTCACTTTCACAGGGGCACAAGCCCGTCACCCCTGTACGATGAAGGCGCACCTTGATCGAACCAACTCTGCCTGACGCAGAGCTGGCGCGACCGTATGGCGGCCGGGCCACCCCCGAGGCGGGCGCCGGCATCTACCGCAGTCCGCGCAAGAGGACAGCTCTCGGCGCGCCCGCACAAGGGGCCGCGCTACCAGGCGGCAGAAAGGCACGGGCCGTGGGATCCGCGGTCACCACCACCGACCCCGCGACGACCTCGCCGGCACCCTCCCGCCCTGGATACGGGCAACTGCTGCGCACCCGCGGCGCCTGGACGTTCCTGCTCCCCGGCTTCGCGGCCCGCCAGCCGTTCGCGATGCTGACCATCTCCATCGTGCTGCTCGTGCAGCACACCACCGGCTCCTACGGCTCGGCGGGCGCCGCCGCGGCCGTCACCGGCGTCTCCATGGCGCTGTTCGCGCCTTACAGCGGTCGCCTCGCCGACCGGTACGGACAGCGCGCCGTGCTGCTTCCCGGCGTCCTGGTGCACACCCTGGCCGGGCTGACGCTGACGGGCCTCGCCCTGGCGCACGCACCCCTGTGGGCGCTGTTCGCGGCGGCCGTGCCGACCGGCGCCTCGGTCCCGCAGATCGGGCCCATGGTGCGGGCCCGCTGGGGAGTGACCCTGAAGGACTCCCCGCTGATGACCACCGCGGCGGCCTTCGAGTCGGTCACCGACGAGCTCACCTTCGTCCTCGGACCGCTGCTGGCCACCGCCCTGTGCACGGCCGTCGCCCCGGCGGCGGGCCTGGTCACCGAGGCCGCGCTGACCCTGGTCGGCGGTCTGCTGTTCGCCGCGCAGAGGCGCACCCAGCCGCCCGTGGGTGCCGACGGCGGGCACGCGCGCGTGGAGCACTCCTCCGCCCTGCGCGTCCCCGGTGTGCGGGTGCTGGTCGTGGCCTTCCTCGGCATCGGCACGGTCTTCGGCGGCATGCAGGTCTCGCTGGCCGCGTTCACCGAGTCGATCGGCGAGCCCGGTCTCAACGGCGTGCTGTACGGAACGTTCGCCGCGGGCAACATGCTCTCCGGCATCGCCTGCGGCGCCCTCGCCTGGAAGACGGCCCCGCAGCGCCGCCTGGTCGTCGGCTACACGGCCCTCGCGGTGGCCGCGTCCGCGCTGTGGACCGCCCACTCGGTGCTCCTGCTGGCCGCGCTCGGCCTCCTGGTGGGCATGTGCATCGCGCCCGCCCTGATCACCGGCTACACCCTGGTCGAGGGCCTGGTCCCGGCCGGGGCCCGCACCGAGGCGTTCACCTGGCTCACCGGCGCGGTCGCCCTCGGCCAGGCGGCCGCCGTCACCGTCGCCGGGCAGCTCGAGGACCGCCTGTGGGCCGGCGCCGGATTCCTGGTCCCGATGTCCGGCACGGTGCTCGCCCTGCTGACCCTCGTGACCCTGCGGTCGCACCTCGCCACCCGGGCCCACAGCCGCACCGTGGCGCGTGGCGTCGGTCACCGCACGCCCGCCACAGTGGACTGATTCCACGGAATACGTCACTATGGACCGTCGTTAGCACTCATCGAGTGAGAGTGCCAGGAGGAAGACAGTGCCCACCTACCAGTACCAGTGCACCGAGTGCGGCGAGGGCCTCGAGGCGGTGCAGAAGTTCACCGACGACGCGCTCACCGAGTGCCCCAACTGCGGTGGCCGCCTGAAGAAGGTGTTCTCCGCGGTCGGCATTGTCTTCAAGGGCTCCGGCTTCTACCGCAACGACAGCCGCGGCTCCTCGTCGAGCAGCAGCCCGGCGTCGTCGAAGCCGTCGAGCGGCTCCGGCGCCTCGTCGTCCGGGTCGTCCGGCTCCGGCTCCTCTTCGGCGTCCTCGTCTTCGGCGTCCTCGTCGTCGTCCTCGACGGGCTCGGCGAGCAGCTCCGCCGCCTGACCCCACCGCTTCTCGGGACCCCGCCGTCACCGGACGGCGGGGTCCTCGGCGTTCACGCGGACGGCTAGTGTGCTGCCCATGGCGAACGCAGAGATCGGTGTCATCGGCGGGTCCGGCTTCTACTCGTTCCTGGACGACGTGACCGAGGTCCAGGTGAACACGCCGTACGGGGCACCCAGCGACTCCCTCTTCCTCGGCGAGATCGCCGGCCGGCGGGTGGCCTTCCTGCCCCGGCACGGCCGCGGCCACCACCTTCCGCCGCACCGCATCAACTACCGGGCCAACCTGTGGGCGCTGCGCTCGGTGGGCGTGCGCCAGGTCCTCGGCCCCTGCGCGGTGGGCGGTCTGCGGCCCGAGTACGGGCCGGGCACGCTGCTCGTGCCGGACCAGTTCGTCGACCGTACGAAGTCGCGGGAGCAGACCTACTTCGACGGGCTTCCGCTGGCCGACGGCTCGCTGCCGAACGTGGTGCACGTCTCCCTGGCCGACCCCTACTGCCCCACGGGCCGCGCGACCGCGCTGAAGGCGGCGCGCGGGCGGGACTGGGACGCGGTCGACGGCGGCACGCTGGTCGTGGTGGAGGGGCCGCGCTTCTCCACCCGCGCCGAATCGCTGTGGCATCAGGCGCAGGGCTGGTCGGTGGTGGGCATGACCGGGCATCCCGAGGCGGCGCTCGCCCGGGAGCTGGAGCTCTGCTACACCTCCCTGACGCTGGTCACCGACCTCGACGCGGGCGCGGAGACCGGCGAGGGCGTCTCCCACGAGGAGGTGCTGCGGGTCTTCGCCGCCAACGTGGAACGGCTGCGGAGCGTGCTGTTCGACACAGTGGCCGCGCTGCCCGCCACCGGGGAGCGGGACTGCGCGTGCGCGACCGCGCTGGGCGGGATGGACCCGGGGTTCGCGCTGCCGTAGGGGAGCCTGCCGACCCGCCCCGGGTACGGAGACGGGCCGGAACGACGGGCCGGAACGCCACGTTCGGGTGGCGAGGTTGTCCACAACCCGTGAGTAGCGCACGGGCTCCGGCGGGCGGCGGCGCGATGCCTCATCGTGGGCGTCGCAAGCCGTTTCCCGCCGATCCCGCACCTCAGGTGGTGGTCTCCTCATGTCCATGCCGTCGCCGACGCCCTCGCCGTCCTGGTCGCGCCAGTCCTCCGAGTCACCCGTGTCTCTCAGATCGCTGGGATCACTGCGGGCGCCACTGTCGCTCCCGTTCGCGCCCTCTGTCGGCGCTTCGCCGTCACCGCCCGGCACGGACGTGCCGGCCACGTGTGAGGTGCCGCCCTTCCCGCCGGTGCGCGTGCGGGGCGGGCGGTGCGGGCTGCGCCGGCTCGTACGGCACCGGCGGCGGGCCATGGCCGCCGGGCTGGCGGTCACCGCGGCCGCACTGGTGGCCGCCGGTCCGCGGGCCGCGTCGGATCCACCGCGTGGTGGGCCGGCCCGCGGGCATCCGGTGCGGGCGGCCGACACCTCGTCGAACGGGCCCGGCACTCGGTGCGCGGACGCGGGACGGACGGTGACCGTGCCCGTGCGCCTCGCCGACGCGGCCACGGTCCGGCTGCTGCGGCCCGGTGACCGGGTGGACGTGATCGCCGCGGAGGACCCGGCGGTGGGCGGCCGGGCCCGCGTGGTCGCGCACGGGGCGCGGGTGGCGAGGGTGCCGGAGCCGGTTCTGGACGGCGCGGCGGCGGGCGAGGGCGGGAGCGGCAGCGCGGGCGGCGGCTGGAGCGGGGGCGGGGCGCTCGTCGCGCTCTCGGTGCCGCGTTCGGCCGCGGCCAGCCTGGCCGGGGCGAGCGCGACCGACCGATTGGCGGTGACCCTGTGGTGAGTCGTAGGTTGCTGAACTGTTTGTTCTACAACCCGCATGTCCTAGGAGGGGCCGCAGGTGAGCGCGAAGAAGGACCCGAGCGTCTGGCAGGGCTTCAAGGCCTTTCTGATGCGCGGGAACGTCGTCGATCTGGCCGTCGCGGTGGTCGTCGGCGCCGCCTTCACCAACATCGTCAACGCGGTGGTGAAGGGCGTCATCAATCCGGTGGTCGGGGCGATCGGCACCCAGAACCTCGATCACTACAGCTCGTGCGTGAGCACGACGTGCAAGGGCGACCAGGGCATCCAGATCATGTGGGGCTCGGTCCTCGGCGCCACGCTTCAGTTCCTGATCACCGCGGCGGTGGTCTACTTCCTGATGGTGCTGCCCATGGCGAAGTTCCTGGCCCGGCAGGAGGCGCGGAAGAAGGCAAGGGAGGGCACGCACGAGGTCATCGAGGTGACCGAGCTTCAGGTGCTCAAGGAGATCCGCGACGAGCTGGTCGCCCAGCGCGGCGGCGGCGCCCAGGCCGAGTACGAGCGACGCTAGGACCTGTCCGGTGGTGTCAGAGGTGGTGGGGCGGCTTCTCGTCGAGGAAGCGCCTGAGGTCGGCGGCGGCGTCGCCGTCCGTGCGCTCGCCCCATCCCCGGTCGGTGTCGTCCGTGGACTGCTGGTTCAGCGGATCGTCGAAGATCAGCGCGTTCTTCGGGTCGCGCGGCTCGGAGGCGGTGCTCATGCCTCCAGGGTACGGTGACCGGCGCGGACGGCCGGCCCGGGCAATCCCGGTCGCTTTCTGCTGTGCTGGGAGCCATGACGTCCAGTTCCGATTCCACTCCGGAGACCGCCCCCACCACCGCTTCCCACGTCCGCCGTCCGCTGCGCCCGCTGACCGCACGCGAACGCCACGAGGCGCACCGGGTCGCCACCGCACTGGAGCTCTTCTTCGACCTGTGTTTCGTGGTGGCCGTCGCCCAGGCGGGCGTGCAGTTGGTGCACGCCGTGGTCGAGGGCCGGGCGGGCCACGGCATCCTGAACTACGCCATGGCGTTCTTCGCCATCTGGTGGGCCTGGATGAACTTCTCGTGGTTCGCCTCCGCGTACGACAACGACGACGTGCTCTACCGGCTCGTCACCCTGGTGCAGATCGCCGGTGTACTGGTGCTGGCCGCCGGCATCTCGCGGGCGTTCACGCAGCACGACTTCTTCCTGGTGTGGCTCGGCTATGTGATCATGCGGCTGGCGATGGCCTCCCAGTGGCTGCGGGCCGCGCGGTGGGCCGAGGGCGCGGAGAGGCGCATGGCACGGCGGTACGCGATGGGGGTGCTGCTGTGCCAGGTCGGCTGGCTGGGGCTGGTGCTGCTGCCGGAGCCGGCCCGGCCGTGGGTGTTCCTGGTGATGGTGATCGCGGAGCTGTCCGTGCCGCTGATCGCGGAGAGGGCGTACGCCACCTCCTGGCATCCGCATCACATCGCCGAGCGGTACGGGCTGTTCACCATCATCGTGCTGGGCGAGACCATCGCGGCGGCCACCATCGCGGTGAAGTCGGCCGCGGACGAGCACAAGGCACTGGGCGAGCTGCTGCCGATCGCGGCGGGCGGCCTGCTGATCGTCTTCTCCGCCTGGTGGATCTACTTCGTGGTGCCGATCCACGGACATCTGCGCTCCAACCGGGAGTCGTTCCTGTGGGGTTACGGCCACTACGTGATCCTCGCCTCGGCCGCGGCGATCGGCGCGGGGCTGGAGGTGGCCGTCGAGCAGGCGGTCGACAAGACCCATCTGTCGGCCCTGGCCGCGTCGGCGGCCGTCACCCTCCCGACGGCGCTGTATCTGCTCACCGTGTGGGCGCTGCACTCGCGGTACTTCAAGGTGGGCATCGCCCAGCAGACGGTGCTGCCCACCACGGCCCTGTTGGTGATCTGCTGCACCTTCCTGGGCGACTGGGCGGTGTTCGCCGCGGGCATCGTCTCGGCGCTCTCGGTGGCGGCGGGTGTGGCCCTGACGGGCCGGAAGACCGCGGGAAGAGGCGCGGGCCGTTCGGCGGAACAGGCTGCATGACGCTCCGGCAGGTCCGGGGAGACTGACTTCCATGACGGCTGACGCATTGACGGATGTCCCCGGCCTGCGGGTGGGCCACGCCACGCGCAGGGGTGGCGGGTGGCTCACCGGCACCACGGTCGTGCTGGCACCGGAGGGCGGCGCCGTCGCCGCGGTGGACGTGCGCGGCGGCGGGCCCGGCACCAAGGAGACCGACGCCCTCGATCCGCGCAACCTGGTGCGGAGGGTGGAGGCGGTCGTGCTGACCGGCGGCAGCGCGTACGGGCTGGACGCGGCCTCGGGGGTGATGGCCTGGCTGGAGGAGCGGGGCCGCGGGGTGCGGGTGGGACCGGACCCTTCCCATGTCGTGCCGGTCGTGCCCGCCGCCTGCGTGTTCGACCTGGGCCGGGGCGGCGACTTCCGGGCCTGGCCGGACGCGGCCACCGGGCGCGAGGCGGTGGAGGCCGCCGCCGCGAGCAAGCCGGGCGGGCCCGTGCCACAGGGATGCGTCGGCGCCGGCACGGGAGCGACCGTCGGCCCCGTCAAGGGCGGGGTCGGCACGGCGAGCACGGTGCTCGCCTCGGGCGTCACGGTGGCGGCGCTGGTGGTGGCCAACGCGGCCGGTTCGGCCGTGGATCCGGACACGGGGGTGCTGTACGGGGACTTGTTCCAGGGCCGGGTCGCGTACCCGGACGCCGGGGTGCACGAGGCGGCGCGCCGGCGGCTGGCCGAGGCCGCCGCGCGGAACGCGCCGCCCCCGCTGAACACGACGCTCGCGGTGGTCGCCACCGACGCGGACCTGTCCAAGGCGCAGGCCCAGAAGCTCGCCGGCACGGCCCACGACGGCATAGCCCGGGCCGTGCGGCCGGTGCACCTGCTCAACGACGGTGACACGGTGTTCGCCCTGTCCACCGGTGCCCGCCCGCTCGCGCCCGACCAGCCCCTCGCCCTCAACGACATCCTCGCCGCCGGCGCGGACACCGTCACCCGGGCGATCGTACGAGCCGTCCGCGCGGCCGAGCCGGTCCACACCCCGGCCGGGGCCTGGCCGTCCTACGGCGAGCTGTACGACCCCAGCCGCTGAAGCCGTTTCCGGTGATTGTCGCGGTTCTGTCACCGTGAGGGTTTTCGCCCGGGCGGCGGGAACCTCGTGACGGCCCGTCGGCCTCTTCACCGACGCACTGCAGCGGAACACGCACACGACACCAACCTGGAGAAGCCCGTGACAAGGCCGGACATGACAGCGCGGCGCGCACTGGGGGCCTGTGCCGCCCTGATGGTCGGCACCCTCACCCTGACCGGATGCGGCGGCGACGCCAAGGCCAGCGACGACGGCCGCGGCGGCGGCAAGGACGACCCGAAGACCTCCACCGCGAAGATCGCCATCTCGGCGCAGGACGGCTCGACCGGTGCGTCGATCAACACCACGGGGGTGAAGGTCAGCGGCGGCAGGCTGACCGAGGTGAGGATGACCGTGGCGGGGTCGGGGCAAGCCGTTCCCGGTGCGATCTCCGCCGACGGCGCCGGCTGGAAGCCGAAGGAGCAGCTGGAGCGCGGGACGAAGTACCAGATCTCGGCGACCGCGAAGGACGCGGACGGCCGTACGGCCGCGGCCAACTCCATCTTCACCACCGTCACCACGGCCAACAGCTTCATCGGCACCTACACGCCGGACGACGGCACCACGGTCGGCGTCGGCATGCCCGTGAAGTTCGTGTTCGACAAGCCGATCACCGACAGGAAGACCGTGCAGTCGCACATCACGGTCACCTCCAGCACCGGCCAGCAGGTGGTCGGCCACTGGTTCGGCTCGCAGCGGCTCGACTTCCGCCCGCAGGACTACTGGAAGGCCGGCTCCAAGGTCACGATGAGGATCGACCTGGACGGCGTGCAGGGCGCGAACGGCGTCTACGGTGTGCAGAAGAAGACCGTGACCTTCACCGTCGGCCGCTCGCAGATCTCCACGGTGGACGTGAACACGCAGACCATGACGGTGGTCCGGGACGGGCAGACCGTCAAGACGCTCCCGGTGTCCACCGGCAGCCCGGAGCACACCACGTACAACGGCAAGATGGTGATCTCGGAGAAGTTCCTCCAGACACGCATGGACAGCCGGACGGTCGACCTGGGCGGCGAGTACAACATCCCGGACGTGCCGCACGCCATGCGCCTCACGGACACCGGCACCTTCATCCACGGCAACTACTGGTACAACCAGGGCAATCCGCCCTTCGGCCGGGAGGGCACCAGCCACGGCTGCGTCGGGATGGCGGACGTGCAGGGCGGAGGAGGCGCCACCAACGCCAAGTGGTTCTACGACAGCTCGCTCATCGGTGATGTCGTGATCGTGAGGAACTCCCCCGACAAGACCGTCGCCCCGGACAACGGCCTCAACGGCTGGAACATGTCCTGGAGCGAGTGGACCGCCGGCAGCGCCCTCTGACCGGTCCGGCCCAGCAGCCGCCCCTGACCCGCCAACAGGCTTGTGAGCAGCGGATTCTGACGGTACGGCGGGCCGCGCGGGAACTTCTCGCGCGGCCCGCCAGTTTTTCCGCCGTACGTTTTCTCGGTTCCCGGACATGATGTCCGACCGAGGGGCTACGGTATGCACCCACAAGGTGACATGCAGCGACGCCGGGAGAAACCTTGAGCGTTCCGTACGAGACGACAGCGTACGAACCACGCGAGTCGCCGGATTCCTTGGAGGAGCATCTCGCGCGGCTCCTCGGCCGTGCGCTGAACTCCTTCGAGCTGCCCGACGAGACGATACGGCACCTGGACTGCGCGCTGGCCTACGACGGCTCGCTGCACTCCGCGCACCACAGCGCGGGGCTGCACCGCGAGACGTACCGGCACACCTGGCTGCTGGCCGACGGCTCGGCGCTCACCCTCTGGGAGCTGGTCCACAACACCGCGCCCGGCAGCGAGCCGCAGCACGAGCTGTACGTCGACGAGGAGGAGCTGCGCACGGCCACCGCCCGGCTGCCGTTCCCGCCGGACAACCCGGAGCTGGACCTGCCGGTGCTGGTGCAGCTCTCGCCGCTGCCCGAGGCCCGGCACGCGTACGCCCCGGAGGACTCGGCCGACCACGCGCGCCGTCTGCTGCGGCGCGCGGAGAACGCGGACCGGCCGGGCCCGGACGTCGCCGCCCGGCTGGCCACGGCGTACGGGCACCAGATCACCCAGGCGTTCGGCCGCCCCTCCCGCACGCGCCGCGCCGGACTGTGCTTCTCGCTCTACGAGCACGCGTTCCTGCTGAGCGACGGCGTGGAGATCTCCCTGTGGGAGGTCGAGCACACGGCGACGCCCGACGGCCGCCACATGTGCGAGGTGTACGTGACGGAGGACGCCGCCCGGGACGCGATGGAGCGCCGGGCGGCGCAGGTGCCGTAGACGAGGCGGCGTGGCGGACCGGCGGCGGCGCGGGTGCCGTAGAGGAGGCAGCGCGGCGGACCGGCGGCGCGGGTGCAGTAGGCGGGCCCTGGCGTCGTCAGTGGCCGTCGCCGAGTTGGCGCATCAGGCCGGCGAAGGCGGCCCGTTCGGCCGGGGTCAGCTCGACGTACTCCCGGTGGGGGCCCGAGCCGCGCTGCGACGGGAGGGCCGGCAGGCCGGGGACACGATGCCGTCGACGGATCTCGAACCGCAGGCCGAAGCGGTAGCCGGCGAGGCCGATGGCGCAGACGATGACCAGCACGGCGGGCAGGACCACACCGAACCAGATCAGGATCGAGACGTGCTCAGGCATGTCTCCAAGTGAACACCACGGTCCGGGACGTTGGTCCCGGACCGTGACGCATCTCGCAAGTGACGTGAACTACTCACAGCACCCCAAAGGGGTTTCGACGCGTCCGCCGTCAGGCCGCCACCGGCTGCTTGCGCCCCGCGGCCGCGGCCTGCGGCCCCTCGCCCGCGTCCGCGCCGCCCGCCTCGGCCGCCGCGCCCGGCGCGGGCTTGCGCAGCGACTTGAGGGCGACCACCAGCGCGGTCGTCACGCACATGCCCGCCGCGATGGCGATCAGATACAGGAACGGGTTGCCGATCAGCGGGACCACGAAGATGCCGCCGTGCGGGGCGCGCAGCGTCGCGCCGAAGGTCATCGACAGGGCTCCGGTGAGCGCGCCGCCGACCATGGAGGCGGGGATGACCCGCAGTGGGTCGGCCGCCGCGAACGGGATCGCGCCCTCGGAGATGAAGGAGGCGCCCAGAACCCAGGCGGCCTTGCCGTTCTCCCGCTCGGCCCGGGTGAAGAGCCGGCCGCGCACGGTGGTGGCCAGGGCCATCCCCAGCGGCGGCACCATGCCCGCCGCCATGACCGCGGCCATGATCTTCATCGCGGAGTCGCTGGGGTCGGAGACCGCGATTCCGGAGGTGGCGAAGGCGTAGGCGACCTTGTTGACCGGACCGCCGAGGTCGAAGCACATCATCAGGCCGAGCAGCGCGCCGAGCAGGACGGCGTTGGTTCCGGTGAGGCCGTTCAGCCAGTCGGTCATCGCCTTCTGCCCGGAGGCGATGGGCTTGCCGATGACCACGAACATCAGGAACCCGACCACCGCCGAGGAGATCAGCGGGATCACCACCACCGGCATGATGCCGCGCAGCGGCGCCGGGATGCGCACCTTCTGAATGGCCATCACCACACCGCCGGCGATCAGACCGGCCACCAGGCCGCCGAGGAAGCCCGCGTTGATGGTGAGGGCGATCGAGCCGCCGACGAAGCCGGGGACGAGCCCCGGGCGGTCGGCCATGCCGTAGGCGATGTAGCCGGCCAGGACGGGGACGAGGAAGGCGAAGGCCACGCCGCCGATCTGGAACAGCAGGGCGGCCCAGCTGTCGGACTGCGTCCACACGAAGTGGTTCATGACCGACGGCGCCGATTTGATCTCGTAGCCGCCGATCGCGAAGCCCAGGGCGATCAGCAGACCGCCCGCCGCGACGAACGGCACCATGTAACTGACGCCCGACATAAGCCATTTGCGCAGCTTCGTGCCGTAGCCCTCGCCCGCCTCACCGGCCCGTTCGACCGGCGTGCCGCCGGGCGCCGCCGCCGAGGTGACCTCGCCGCGCGCGGCCTTCTCCCGGACCTCAACAATCAGTTCGCCGGGCCGGCTGATGCCCGCCTTGACGCCGACGTCGACGGTCGGCTTCCCGGCGAAGCGGTCCTTGTCCCGTACGGGGACGTCGTGGGCGAAGATCACACCGTCCGCCGCCGCGATCACGCCCGGGTCGAGCCGGGTGAAGCCGGCCGAGCCCTGGGTCTCGACGAGCACCTCGACACCCGCCTCGCGGCCGGCGTTCTCCAGCGACTCGGCGGCCATGTAGGTGTGCGCGATACCGGTGGGGCAGGAGGTGACGGCGACGATCCGGAACGGCCGCTCCTCGCCGGCGGGCGCGGCGGCATCCGGGGCCGCCGGTGCCGCCGGTGCCGCCGCTGTGGTGGTGCCCGCCGCGGCGCCGGGGGAGGCCGCCCCTGACGCCGCGGCGGTGTCTTCGGAGGTGCCGGACATGTCCGCGGACACCTGTGCGCCCCCGCCCCGGGCAGACGCCTCCGCCGGAGTCTCGTCGCCGCGGATGAGCGCCGCCGCGGTCGCCGCGTCGCCCGCCGACCGCAGCGCGCCGGTGAACTCCGCGTTCATCAGCTGCCGGGCCAGCGAGGACAGGATCGCCAGATGGGCGTCGTCGGCACCGGCCGGAGCGGCGATCAGGAAGATCAGGTCGGCGGGCCCGTCCGGTGCGCCGAAGTCGATCCCGACGGCGCTGCGCCCGAAGGCGAGCGTCGGCTCGGTGACATGGGCGCTGCGGCAGTGCGGGATGCCGATGCCGCCGTCGAGACCGGTCGGCATCTGCGCCTCACGGGCGGCCACGTCGGCGAGGAAGCCCTCCAGATCGGTCACCCGGCCACGGGCCACCATCCGCTCGGCGAGCGCGCGCGCCGCGGCTTCCTTCGTGTCGGCGGACAGGTCGAGATCGACCAGATCCGCGGTGATCATCTCGCTCATCGCGGGCTCCTTAGCACGCGTATCGCCCGGTGGGTGGGGCGGGCGGGGTGGGGACGGGAGAGGGAAGGGGACGTGGGGACGGGGGTGGAGGCGCCGTCGGGGAGGGGCACACGTGTGGTGCGGCGCCGGGGAGCGGGGGCGGTGGCGCGGCGGGGATCAGGGGCAGGGGCGGTCATGGCGGGGGCGGTCATGGCACCGGCTCTGTCAGGGCGCGGTCGACCGGCACCTCCGCCGTGACCGTGACCGCCGCCGGGTCCAGGTCGCCCGGGGTCGGCATCACGCTGCCGGGCAGCCGCACGGCGGCGGCGCCGTGGGCGACGGCGGAGGCCAGGGCCTCGGGGCCGGTGCCGCCCGCGATCAGGAAGCCGGCCAGCGAGGAGTCGCCGGCGCCGACGTTGCTGCGGACGGCGTCGACGCGCGCGCTGCCGTACCAGGCGCCCGAACCGTCCACGAGCAGCTGCCCGTCGGCGCCCAGGCTGGCCAGCACGGCGCGCGCGCCCAGTCCGCGCAGTTCCTCGGCGGCCTTCAGCGCGTCGCCCACCGTCGCCAGGGGGCGTCCGACGGCCTCGGCGAGTTCCTCGGCGTTCGGTTTGACCACGTCCGGGCCCTCGCGCAGCGCGTGCAGCAGGGCGGGTCCGGAGGTGTCCAGGGCGATGCGTACGCCGGCTGCGTGCGCCCGCGCGACCAGGTCGGCGTACCAGGACGGCGCGAGTCCGCGCGGCAGGCTGCCGCAGCAGGCGATCCAGTCCGCGCCGCGCGACTGCCGTCGCACGGTCTCCAGCAGCAGTTCCTGCTCCTCGGCGGACAGCCGCGGGCCGGGTGCGTTGATCTTCGTCAGGACGCCGTCGGACTCGGCGAGCGCGATGTTGGAGCGAGTGGCCCCGGCGACCGGGACCGGGGCGACCTCGATGCCCTGCGCGTCGAGCAGTTCGGCGACGAGGGCGCCCGGCGCACCGCCCAGGGGCAGTACGGCGACCGTGCGCCGTCCGGCGGCGGCGACGGCACGCGAGACGTTCACGCCCTTGCCTCCCGGGTCCACTCGCTCGCCGGTGGCCCGGACGACCTCGCCCCGGTCGAGGGAGGGCACCTCGTAGGTGCGGTCCAGGGACGGGTTGGGGGTGACGGTGACGATCATGCGCGTACTACTTCCGTGCCGCCACGCTCGATGACGGCGGCGTCCTCGGGGCTCAGCCCGCTGTCGGTGATCAGCAGGTCCACGTCGCCCAGGCCACCGAAGCGGGCGAAGTGCTCCTGGCCGTGCTTGGTGGAGTCGGCGAGCAGCACCACGCGGCGGGCGGCGGCGATCGCCGCGCGCTTCACCGCCGCCTCGGCGAGGTCGGGGGTGGTCAGACCGTGTTCGGCGGAGTAGCCGTTGGCGGCCACGAACAGCACGTCGGCGCGGATCTCGCCGTAGGCCCGCAGCGCCCAGGCGTCCACGGCGGCCCGCGTACGGTGCCGTACGCGCCCGCCGACCAGGTGGAGCTGGAGGCCGGGGTGGTCGGCGAGGCGGGCCGCGATGGGGAGCGAGTGTGTGACGACGGTGAGCTCGGCCTCCAGGGGCAGGGCGGCGGCCAGGCGGGCCACCGTGGTGCCGGCGTCGAGGATCAGCGTGCCCTCGGTGGGCAGTTCGGCCAGGGCCGCCTTGACGATGCGGTCCTTCTCGTCGGCCGCGGTGGACTCGCGCTCGGTGAGGTCCGGCTCGAAGTCGAGGCGGCCGGCCGGAATGGCGCCGCCGTGCACCCGGCGCAGCAGGCCGGCCCGGTCGAGGGCCTTCAGGTCCCGGCGGATCGTCTCCGCCGTCACCTGGAACTCCTCGGCGAGCGACACGACGTCCACCCGGCCGCCGTCACGGGCGAGCCGGAGGATCTCCTGCTGTCGCTCGGGTGCGTACATGTCCGTTTACCTCCGACCGATGCCCGAACCTGTGGTTTCGGCCTGAGGCTACGCCCCGATGTCCGGAAAGTAAACAGGTTCGGGCCAGGAACGGGCACGATCGGACTTCGGATGGGCTTCGGATGGGCTTCGGATGGGCTTTTGGTCGGACATCCGGGGGCCACGGCCCGGAAACGGCGTGGAGGCAGCCGCGTACGACCATGTACGACCGCGTACGACCGCGCAGGCAAGAGCCCGGTACCGCCATCGGTACCGGGCTCCTCCACCGGACGTGCTCAGCCGACGAGTTCCCGCTCCGGCTCCGGCTCCGACCCCCGGGCCTGGTCCGCGGGCTGCTCACCGGCGCCCTCGACATGCTGGGCCGGGCGCTTGGGCAGGGCGGACATCAGGGCGAAGATGACGACCAGCACCGCGGCCACCCAGAGCAGCGCGTGCCGGAAGGCGTCGACGAAGGCCGGACCGACCTGGGCCGGGGTCAGCCGGTCCCCGATCTCTCCGAAGAACACCACCGACACCAGCCCGAGCCCCAGCGCGTTGCCCATCTGCTGCACGGTGTTGATCAGGCCGGAGGCCGAACCGGCGTGCTCGCGCGGCACCTCCGACAGCACCGCGTCCGTCAGCGGGGCGACGATCAGGCCCATGCCGGCGCCCATCACCACCAGCGGAAGCGCCATCTGCCAGGGAGCGATGTGCTGGCCGTACCGCCCGGACTCCCAGACGTAGAGCAGCACGCCGGCCGCCATCAGCAGCGCGCCCGCCTGGAGCACCTTGCGGCCGAAGCGCGGGACCAGCTTCTGCACCGACATCCCGGCCGCCACGGACACCGCGATCGAGAACGGCACCCCGGTCAGGCCCGCCCGCAGCGGGCTCCAGCCCAGACCGACCTGCATGTACAGCGTCCACACCAGGAAGAACACGCCCAGGGCGACTCCGAAGACGGTCTGCACCGCGATGCCCGCCGCGAAGCTCTTCACCCGGAACAGCGACAGCTCGACCAGCGGGGAGCCGTCCCGCGCCGCCTTCCGGCGCTCGTACGCCACCAGCGCCGCGAAGACGACCAGCGCGCCCGCCATCGACGCATACCCCCACAGCGGCCAGCCCAGCTCGCGGCCCCGGGTCAGCGGGTAGAGCAGCATCAGCAGCCCGAGCGTCACGAGGGCGACGCCGACCAGGTCCAGCTTCAGCGCGCGCGGCGCCTTCGACTCGGTGATGAAGCGGCTGCCGAGAAGGAACGCCACCACGCCGACGGGCAGGTTGATGAGGAAGATCGGCCGCCATTCGAGGCCGAACAGGTTCCACTCGGTGAGCAGCGCGCCGAGCAGCGGGCCGGAGACCGCGCCCAGGCCGACGATCGCGCCGAACAGGCCGAAGACCTTGCCGCGCTCGTGCGCCGGGAAGGTGGCGTGCACGATCGACAGCACCTGCGGGACCATCATCGCCGCCATGCCGCCCTGGAGGATCCGGGAGGCGACCAGCATCTCGGGGTTCGCGGCGAAGCCGCACAGGGCGGAGGCGAGGGTGAAGCCGCCGATGCCGACGAGGAACAGCCGCTTGCGGCCGTGGATGTCGCCGAGCCGGCCGCCGGTGATCAGGCCGGCCGCGAAGGCGAGCGCGTAACCGGCGGTGATCCACTGGATCTGACTGAAGGACGCGCCCGCGTCCCGCTGTATCGAGGGGATCGCGATGTTGACGATCGTGACGTCCACGAGGTCCATGAAGGCCGCGGTCATCACGATCGCCAGCGCGAACCAACGACGGCGGTCGGCGGTCTGCGCTGCACTGTCGGGGGAGGTTGTGGTTCCGGTGGAGGTCATGGACCACAAGCTAGAACCCCTCTAGGTCAGGTCATGTCCTAGATGTGCGGCATCCTCGTCTCCATGACGACGGACACACCGGCCCGACTGTTCCAGCTTCTCTCGCTGCTTCAGACGCCCCGCGAGTGGCCCGGCGGCGAGCTCGCCGAGCGGCTCGGGGTGTCCCGGCGCACCGTGCGCCGGGACGTGGACCGGTTGCGTGAGCTGGGCTATCCGGTGCAGGCGACCAGGGGCTCCGACGGCGGGTACCGGCTGGTCGCGGGCAAGGCGATGCCGCCGCTGGTGCTCGACGACGAGGAGGCGGTGGCGATCGCGGTCGGGCTGCGCGCGGGGGCCGGACACGCGATCGAGGGCGTGGACGAGGCCTCGGTGCGGGCGCTGGCGAAGCTGGAGCAGGTGCTGCCGGCCCGGCTGCGTCACCGCGTCTCCACCCTCCAGGCCGCGACGACCCCGCTGACCAGCGGTGACGGCGCGAGCGTCGCGCCGGAGACGCTGACCGTCATGGCGTCGGCGATCGCGGGCCGGGAGCGGCTGCGGTTCGCCTACCGGGCCGGCGACGGCACCGCGACGCGCCGGCTGACCGAGCCGTACCGGCTGGTGTCGACCGGGCGGCGCTGGTACCTCGTGGCGTACGACGTGGACCGGGCGGACTGGCGGACGTTCCGCGTCGACCGGGTGAGCGAGCCGTTCGCGACCGGCGCGCGGTTCGACCCGCGCGAGCTGCCGACCGGGAACGCGGCCGAGTATCTGCGTCAGTCCATGCAGCGGCGGCAGGAGACGTACGCCTTCTCGGTGGTCTTCGAGGCGCCCGCCGAGGTCGTCGCGGAGCGGCTGCCCGCCTGGCTGGGTACCCCGGAGCCACTGGCGGACGGCGGGTGCCGGCTGCGGGCCACGACCGGGGACTCGGTCGAGTGGCTGGCGGTCCGGCTGGCCATGCTCGGCCACCCGTTCACGGTGCGGGAACCGGCGGAACTGGTGGAGTGCGTACGGGCGTTGGGGGCGCGCCTGACACGGGCGGCGGACGACGCTCCGCGGCGGGCGTGACAGCAGGTCAGGCGCCCGGGCCGGGGCGGGGGCCCGGGCTGGGGCCAGGGGCTGGGCCGGGGTCCGGCCTGGGGCCAGGGCCGGGGTCGAGGTCCCGGACGAAGCCGGGGTCCGGGACGGAGCCGGAGTCCGGGACGGAGCCGGAGTCCGGGACAGAGCCGGAGTCCGGGACAGAGCCGGAGTCCGGGACGGGGCCGGGGTCCGGGACAGAGCCGGAGTCCGGGACAGAGCCGGAGTCCGGGACAGAGCCGGAGTCCGGGACAGAGCCGGAGTCCGGGACAGAGCCGGAGTCCGGGACAGAGCCGGGGTCCGGGACAGAGCCGGGGTCCGGGACGGAGCCGGGGTCTGGGACGGGGCCGGTTTCCCAGGCGAAGTCCCGCAGGGCCGCGAGGTTGCGCAGGGCCAGCGCAGCCGGGCCCTGCGGGCCGTCCGCGTCCGCGTCTCCGGTGGCCCAGGCCTCCACGGCCACCCGTACGGCGGCACTCCCCACGGCGGCGGAGAGGCGGAGCCCCGGGGCGGCGGCCCCCGCCGGGTCACCGGCCCTGTCATGGGCGGAGGGCTCGGCAACGTTGTCCCGGACGCCCGTCCGGGTCGCCAGCACCTCCGCCAGTGCCCGCTCCGCGTCACGGCAGACGTCGGCCCAGACCTTGCGCACCGCCGGGCTGGTCCCGGCCAGGCGGATGAGGGTACGGACCCACTGCCAGGAGGCGGCCGAGACGCCGGTGCCGGGGGTCAGGGTGTGGCGCACCGCGTGCGCCAGGGCCTCGGGCACGGGGAGTTCGGCCGGGGCCGCCCGCACCGCGTCCGTCCACCGCTGTGCGCCCGCCGCGTAGAGCGGAGCCACGGCCTCCTCCTTCGTGGCGAAGTAGCGGTAGAAGGTGCGCGGGGCGATGCCGGCGGTCCGGGCGATGTCCTCGGCGCGGGTCGCGCGCAGACCCTGGGTCACGAAGAGGCGGGCCGCCGCTCGGGCGATCTCCATGCGTGTGGCGGCCTTGCGGCGCTCGGTCAGGGAGGAGGGCGGCTTGCGAGGAGCGGAGGTGGAGCTGATCACGTCGGCAGGCTATGCCCGTGTGGCAGAATCTGCCATCTGGGCGGGCCACCCCGGGGTTCAGGTTCGGGGTGCCCCGCCTCTCCAGCGCGCCCGCACCCGCCGTCCCGCACCCCGGTCCCTCGGCGCGTCGGCCCCTCAGCCCCTCGGCCCCTCAGCCCCTCGGCCCCTCAGCTCCTCGGAAAGACTCGGACACAAGTAGAGCCGGGCTTCGGCGCCCGGGGGGGTGAGCGCCGAAGCCCGACTCGGGGAAGGTCCCGGCGCCGGGGGGGAGTGCGTCGGGACGTGGCTCATGTGTCAGTGCTCATGCGTCCGAACGTGCCGAGCATGCCGGACATTCCATACGTTCGAACCGTTCGGGACGATCGGACGGGCATGACGTTCAGTCGCGGATGCCACCGGCCGGAAGGCCGTGTCGCAACCGAACTGCTGTGCTCGGGAGGGTTTTTCCCGTGGCGCTTCCCGTTGAAGCGACGGTACACAGCCATGTTTGCGCTGTCTTTCGCCACCGGGCGTACGCGGTCACGCCCGCCGACGACGAACGTCCCGTCGCACGCCCACCCCCCGCATCATCAGCCGACCGTCACTCCGTCCACTGCCGTACACCGCTTGCGCCGCGCCGCACCATCACCGCGCCGTCGTCACGCCGCGGCGTCGAAGCCCGTGTCGCGGGCCAGCTTCTTCAGCTCCAGCAGCGCGTGCTTCTCGATCTGGCGGATGCGCTCGCGGGTGAGGCCGTGCTCCTTGCCGACCTCGGTCAGCGTGCGCTCACGGCCGTCCTCGATGCCGTACCGCATCTTGATGATGGACGCCGTGCGCTGGTCGAGGCGGCCGATCAGGTCGTCGAGCTCCTCGCTGCGCAGCAGGGTCATCACCGACTGCTCGGGCGACACCGCGGAGGTGTCCTCCAGGAGGTCGCCGAACTGGGTCTCGCCCTCGTCGTCCACCGACATGTTCAGCGAGACCGGGTCACGGGCCCAGTCGAGCACGTCCGAGACACGCTCCGGCGTCGCGCCCAGCTCCGCGGCGATCTCCGCGGGCTCCGGGTCGCGGCCGTGCTCCCGGTTGAACTCGCGCTGGACACGGCGGATGCGGCCCAGCTCCTCCACGAGGTGGACGGGGAGCCGGATGGTGCGGGACTGGTCCGCGATCGAGCGCGTGATCGCCTGGCGTATCCACCAGGTGGCGTACGTCGAGAACTTGAAGCCCTTGCGGTAGTCGAACTTCTCCACCGCGCGCACCAGACCCGCGTTGCCCTCCTGGATCAGGTCCAGGAGCGGCAGGCCGCTGCGCGGATAGCGACGGGCCACCGCGACGACCAGGCGCAGGTTGGAACGGATGAAGACGTCCTTGGCCCGCTCTCCCTCGGCCACCAGGGCCTCGAGCTCCTCACGGGTGGCATCCGCCTCGGACTCCTCGTACCCGTCGAGGATCTGCCGCGCGAACACGCCCGCCTCGATGACCTGGGACAGCTCGACCTCCTTGGCGGCGTCGAGCAGCGGTGTACGCGCGATCTCGTCGAGGTACATGCCGACCAGGTCGCGGTCGGCGATCTCGCCGCCGTGGGCGCGAACACTGCTTGCCGCGTCGGCCGTCTCGCCGGTGGCGGACTGACGACGGGCGACGGCACGGGTTGCCATGCGTGCTCCCTTGCGATGGTGGGTCAGCGGGGGGTCCTTCGGACACTCGGCACTGCCTTCGGAACTCTCCTCGGGTGCCCGGCATCCGATGGGAACAACGACTTGAAACCGGACAGAATTCCCAACCCGCCCTCCAATTTTTCTGATCATGCAGTACCCTGCGGCGCCGCAGCGCGCCGAGCGCCTCTCCGGCGCGTGCGGAACCCCAGGTCAGGACGGGACCCGGGAGATCCCCTCAGGCCCCGGAGGGCCCACCGATCCACCCCCGCACGAGGCGCCCGTCACACGGATGTCGCAGTTCCGCGGCGCGATCACCGCAGCCCACGCCACGGTCACCGCGTGCGCGCACCACACGCCCCCGCTCGCCGCTCGCCGGTGGAGAGCGTCGCCTTCGACGCCCTCCACCCTGATGGACGGCCCGCAGCGGCGGAAGGTTGCCGCAAACCCGGACTCTCAGGAGATTCCCAGACTCTCCACACCATGGTTGTACGCGGCTCGGGCGCACATGTTTCAGCCACCCCGCGGATCGCGGCCGGCGCAGCGGCGATGTGCGGTCCTCTCAGCCGAACTGAACCGACCGCTTGGCCATTCCCATCCAGAAGCCGTCGATCACCGACTTCTGCGCGTCCAGCTCGCCGCCGGCCTCCGCCGCGCCCATGGTCACGAACAGCGGGGCGAAGTGCTCGGTGCGCGGGTGGGCGTAGCGGCCCGCCGGGGCCTTGTCGAGGAAGTTGAGCAGGCCGTCCCAGTCGCGGGCCTCCAGGGCACGCCGGCCCCAGTCGTCGAACTCCGAGGACCAGCTCGGCACGCCCTCGCCGGCATGGCGCAGCGCCGCCAGGTTGTGGGTGAAGAAGCCGGAGCCGACGATCAGCACCCCCTCGTCGCGCAGCGGCGCGAGCCTGCGCCCGATGTCCATGAGGCGCACGGGATCGAGGGTCGGCATGGACACCTGGAGGACGGGGAGGTCGGCGGCGGGGAACATCTCGACGAGCGGGACGTAGGCGCCGTGGTCCAGGCCGCGGTCCGGCACGTCCTGCACGGGCATGCCCGGGGCGCGCAGCAGCTTGCGCACGCTCTCGGCGAGCTCGGGGGCGCCGGGGGCGGCGTACGTCACCTGGTAGTAGCGCTCGGGGAAGCCCCAGAAGTCGTAGACCAGGGGGACCGTGTCGGTGGCGCCGAGGGCGAGCGGGGCCTCCTCCCAGTGGGCGGAGACCATGAGGATCGCCCTGGGGCGGGGCAGACCGGCGGACCAGGCGGCGAGCTGGCCGGGCCAGACGGCGTCGTCCGCGAGCGGCGGGGCGCCATGGCTGAGGTAGAGGGCGGGCATGCGCTCCCGGGCGGTGGCGGACATGACGGTGACTCCCTGGGCTGTTGCTTGAACTCAGTTGCTTGAACTCAGTTGCTTGGACGCAGTTGCTTGAACTCTAAAGCTTTCTTTCGAAGCCTACGCCGAGATAGTTCAAGGTTCAAGGAACACCCCGTAGAGTAAATACATGAACACGGCACCTTCCTCCGGCTCCGCCCCCGCGTCGGCCCCCGAGCAGCCCGCCCCCGCCGCTCCGCGCTGGCTCACGGCCGACGAACAGCGCGTCTGGCGTGCCTACCTGCACGCCACCACCCTCCTCGAGGACCACCTCGACCGGCAGCTGCAGCGCGACGCGGGCATGCCGCACATCTACTACGGCCTGCTGGTCAAGCTCGCCGAATCCCCGCGCCGCCGCCTTCGGATGACCGAGCTGGCCATGCACGCCAAGATCACCCGTTCCCGCCTCTCCCACGCCGTCGCCCGGCTGGAGAAGAACGGCTGGGTGCGCCGCGAGGACTGCCCCTCCGACAAGCGGGGTCAGTTCGCCGTGCTGACCGACGAGGGCCGGGAAGTGCTGCGGCGCACCGCGCCGGGCCATGTGGACGCCGTACGCCAGGCACTGTTCGACCGGCTGACCCCCGAACAGCAGAAGTCCCTCGGCGAGATCATGCAGATCGTCGCCGAGGGACTTCAGCCGAACGAAGCGGGTGCGGACCTGCCCTGGCTCCGCTGAGCCGCTCACTCAGCGGGCCAGGGCAGGTCCTGGTGCCGTACGCGGGAGGCGTCCCCTTCCTCCTCGCGCAACGGTGGTTCCGAAGGGGTACGGCCGTTCCGTCAGTGGGCGATCACCGGGACGGCCACCTCGTCCTCGGCGCCCTCCTCGGAGCCGGCCACGACGGTCGAGCCGGGGCGGCCTGCGTTGACCAGGGCCACGACGATCACGGCGGCGAGCACCAGCATGCCGACCGCGATCCAGATCGCGTTGGTGTAGCCGTGCACCGCGCCCTGCATCTGGACCAGCTGCGCCTGCGACTTGGAGGTCGCACCCGCGATGTGGTCCTTGATGTACGCCGTCGTCGCGGACGCGGCGATCGTGTTCAGCAGGGCCGTACCGATCGCGCCGCCCACCTGCTGCGAGGTGTTGACCATCGCGGAGGCGACACCGGCGTCCCGGGGCTCGACGCCCAGGGTGGCCAGGGACATGGCCGGCATGAACGCCGTACCCATGCCAAGACCCAGCAGCAGCATCGCGGGCAGGATCGTCGAGGCGTACGACGAGCCGATCTCCAGCTGCGTCATCAGCAGCATGCCGACGGCGGCGACCAGGAAGCCGGGCCCCATCAGCGCCCGGGCCGGGACCCGGGTCATCAGCCGGGCGCCGATCTGGGTGGAGCCGACCATCATGCCCGCGATCATCGGCAGGAAGGCGAAGCCCGTCTTGATCGGCGAGTAGCCGTTGATCACCTGGAGGTAGTAGGTCAGGAACAGGAACGTGCCGAACATCGCGATGACGGCGATGCCGAGGGAGAGGTAGATGCCGCCGCGGTTGCGGTCGGTGATCACGCGCAGGGGCAGCAGCGGGGCCTTGACCTTGGCCTCGGTGATGACGAAGGCCAGCAGGAGCACCGCGGAGGCGATGAACAGGCCGATCGTCGTCGAGTCGCCCCAGCCGTCGGACTCGGCGC
Source organism: Streptomyces sp. NPDC006393 (assembly GCF_040628575.1). NCBI lineage: Bacteria > Bacillati > Actinomycetota > Actinomycetes > Kitasatosporales > Streptomycetaceae > Streptomyces > Streptomyces sp. NPDC006393. The sequence goes on along the minus strand of NZ_JBEXZD010000001.1, from coordinate 184,873 downwards.
GGGTGAAGCCGTAGACCAGCGAGACCAGACCGAGGGTGGACAGCAGAACGCCGGGGATGTCGAGCGGGTTGCGGTTGCGGCCGCCCTCCGGCTCACGGATGACGAAGTACGCGCCGAGCGCGGCGACGATGGCGAAGGGGATGTTCACGAAGAACGTCCAGCGCCAGTCCAGGTACTCGGTGAGCACGCCGCCCAGGATGAAGCCGACGGCGCCGCCGCCACCGGCGATCGCACCGTAGATGCCGAACGCCTTGGCGCGCTCCTTGGCGTCCGTGAACATCACGGCGAGCAGGGAGAGAGCGGCGGGCGCGAGCATGGCGCCGAAGACGCCCTGCAGAGCGCGGGCGCCGAACATCATGGCCCCGCTCGTGGCCGCGCCGCCGAGCGCGGAGGCCGCGGCGAAACCGGTCAGACCGATCACGAAGGCGCGCTTGCGGCCCCACAGGTCGGCGATGCGGCCGCCGAAGAGCAGCAGTCCGCCGAAGGCGAGGGCGTAGGCGGTGACGACCCACTGCCGGTTGCCGTCGGAGATGCCCAGGTCGCTCTGGGCGGAGGGCAGGGCGATGTTCACGATGGTCGCGTCGAGGACGACCATCAGCTGGGCGAGCGCGATGAAGACGAGCGCCTTCCAGCGGTTGGCGTCGCCGGACTTCTCCAGGACGCCGGGAGCCTTTGCGGCTGTTTGAGACATGGGGGTACCCACTTCGGGACTTCGTGACGGAAAAAGGGTGACGTGAGGTGACGGCCCGCCCTCTTGGACGGCCGAATGCTCGCTATCGGAAAGTCGCTGACGGAAGGTCGTCGACGAAAAGTCGCTCGGGCGAACGTCGTTGGCGAAAGGTCGTTGGCGAAAGGTCGTTGACGGAAGGTCGTTGGCAGAAGGTCGGTTGCGAGTGATGACCGGGCTACGGCGCCGAACTCATCGGCCGTACGGCCCCGATCTCAGGCCTGGCGGAGATCCTCCAGGGTCGTGGCCGCACCCGGCAGGACGGATCGGGCCGGGGCCCGCAGTCCGTCCAGGAACAGCTGCAGATGACGGTGTACGAAGCGGTCGAGGCTGAAACAGGCGGTGCCGGCCGGCGGTCGGCTGAGCTGGGCCACGGCGACCATCAGGTCGCCCACGCCCACGTCCGTACGCAGTTGCCCGGCCGTCCTGGCCCGGTCCATGACCTCCTCGATGAGGCGATGGACCCGTTCGCGCGCGGCTTCCAGGTCGGGGTGGTGCTTGTCGAAGGTGCTGGAGACCATCGGGCACAGCGCGCTGATCCGCTCGTCGGCGGAGACGTGCACGAAGCGTGAGAGTGCCTCGAAGGCGTCGCCGGTCTCCGCGAGCGCCTGCTCGGCCGCGAGCGCCGTACGGTCCATGACGCAGCAGACGACCTCGCGGACGAGGGCGTCGCGGTCCGGGAAGTTTCGGTACAGCGTGGCGTTGCCGACGCCGGCCCGGCGGGCGATCTCGTCGAGAGGCACCTCGGGGCCGTGCTCGACGAACATCTCGCGGGCGGCGGTGACGATGCGCTCCCGGTTGCGCAGGGCGTCGGCGCGGGGCCTGGTCACCTTGCGCGATACGGGGTTCGCGGTCGTCGCGGCGTGCACGGCGTACTCCTCGGGTCGGTCGGTTCGGCGATCCGGGGACCTCTTCCCCGTTTCGCGCGGACACAGGTCTAAACGGGGAAGGGGTCCCCGGTTATTTCCCGCCCCCGAAGAGATTCTCTGTGACCTGCGCCACACCACTCTGGGTCCCGTTCCGCCCATGCCGGACGGCCCCCGACGTACGACCAAACCCAGGCCCCGCGACATGACGCGCCTGGACACGACACGACACGACACGACAGAACCACCGGTCCCACGACCGGACCGCCCTTCACATGCCCGGAACGCCCGTCACATGCCCGGACCGCCCACCCCTCGACCGCACCGTCCCACCCCAGCACCGGGACCGGCCCCACCCCCACCACCCGGACCGCCCGTCCCACGACCGGACCGCTCCAGCGCGCGCCCGCCGCCCCCGTGACACAGGGTGAGCGAAAGGGTGCAGCCGGAGACCGGTGGCTGCCTTGAGCGAACCGGTGGCTGCCTGGAGCGAAAGGTCCACGCATGCAGCCGCCACCGCCCCGCCGCCGGATACGCAAGCGCCGTGCCGTCGCCCTCGCGTCCGTCACCGTACTGACCCTCGCGGTCAGCACCTCGGCGGGCACCGCCCACCTCACGGCCGATGCCCGGACGACCGGGCCCGGGGCGGGCTCCCTGGCCTTCACCCCCGCCCTCGCACCCTGCATGATCAGCGGCCCCACGACCGTACAGATGACGGAGGGCGTGCCGACGGCCCGCGGCTACGCCCGCTCCACCGGCGTCGTACACGCCCTGACCGTGATGATCGACTTCTCGGACGCCCGCGGCGAGGGCAGCGCGCTCGACCGCTTCCACGAGTTCTTCCCGCAGACCCAGGAGTGGTTCCGCACCGCCTCCTACGGCCGCCTCGACTACCGTCCCGAGACCCCGATACCCCGGTGGCTGCGCATGCCCAAGCCCTTCAAGGCGTACGGCATAGAACGCGGCGCACCCTTCGACCCCGGTTACCGCGATCTCATCAGGGACATCGTGGCGGCGGCCGACCCGACGGTGAACTTCCGGGACTACGACCTGCTCAACGTGCTGATGACCCCCAACGCCGGCCCCTCCGCTCTGGACACCGTCCTGTCCGTGACCTTCGCCGGCAACACCGAGGCACCGTCCGCCGACGGCATACCCATAGCGAACGCCTCCTTCGTCTACTCCCGTCAGGACGACGGCTCCGGCTCCTACGACCACACCGGCTTCCGTGTCCTCCCCCACGAGAACGGCCACGTCTTCGGCCTGCCCGACCTCTACACCCAGGAGGGCGGCGGCGCGGTCGGCCACTGGGACATCATGAGCGAGGACTGGGGCGCCAACAACGACCTGCTCGGCTGGCACAAGTGGAAACTGGGCTGGCTGGAACCGAACCAGGTGAGCTGCGCGGCGAAGCGGGGCACGGCCGAGTTCACCCTCACCCCGCTGGAGCGCCCTGGCGGCCCCAAACTGGTCTTCGTGCCCCTCGACGGCGGCACGGTCTACGTCATCGAACTGCGCACACACGAGGGCAACGACGAGGCGGTGTGCCGCCCGGGCGTCCTGATCTACAAGGTCGACGCGGACGTCGACACCGGCCACGGCCCCATCACCGTCTACGACGCACACCGAGACTCCGGCGGCTGCACCAGCAGCCCCAACGTCCACGCCGAACTCTCCGACGCCCCCTTCGCCCCCGGCCAGACCTTCAAGGACCCCAAGGCCAGGATCCGTATCGACGTGGCCGCGGCAGACCTGAAGGGGGACTACCAGGTACGGGTGACCCGGCAGTGACGGCCGCGGGGAGGCCGTAGGCGCAACTGCCGAAGCCGTCCGTCATGTCTGCACCGCAGGCACCCACCGGAACCACCGCAGACACCCGCCGGAACCACCGCAGGCACCGGAACACCACAGGCACCCACCGGAACCACCGCAGACACCCACCGGGACTACCACAGGCACCCTCCGGGACTACGGTAGGCGTCCTGCCACCGCCGTACCGGAGAACCGACCGAACCGATGCCCGCACCCGCGCACACGACACCAGACCCTCAGGGAGCCGCCGCGCCGGAACCCCAAGGGGCCGCCCCCGCCGAGGCGGTCACGCCGCTGATGCGGGGAGTGGCGGTGCTACGACGGCTGACGGAGGCCGGCGGAACGCTGAGCCCGAGCGGCCTGGAGCGCGCCACGGGCCTGGCCCGCTCCACGGTGGACCGCATCACGGCGACGCTCGCCCACATGGGATACGTACGCCTGGAGGGCCGCGACGGCAGGGACGTCGTCCTCACCCCGCGCCTGATGGAACTGGGCAACGCCTACCTGGCCGCCCTCCGCCTGCCCGCCCTGCTCGACGCGCGCGCCGACGCCCTCGCCGACGAACTGGACGAGTCGGTGTCGCTGGCGGTCGGCGACCGGGACGGCATCCGTTTCATCCACCAGGCGACCCGGCGCCGCGCCATGTCCCTGAGCTTCCGCATCGGGGACCTGCTGCCGGCCGAACGCACGGCCCCCGGCCCGCTGTTCGCGACGGAGTGGACAGGGAAGGAGTGGCGGAGCTGGCGGGAACGCCACGCGAGCGACCCGCAGGACACAGGCTTCCCGGCGATCCCGCCGAGGCGGCACACGGCGCCGGACGACTTCGCCGAGCGCACCGCGCGCGCGGCGCGGGACGGCTGGTCGCTGGACGACCAGTTGATCGAGCCGGGCCTGGTGGCGGTCTCGGTGCCGGTGCGGGACCCGGCGACGGGCCGGATCGCCTGCGTGGCGAGCGTGGTGAGCCACACGAGCCGCCACTCGGCGGACAACCTGCGTACGACTCTGCTGCCGCGCCTGCGGGAAACGGTGGCGGCGATGGAGCACGACCTCCGGGAGCCGCCGCCTCCGCGGGCCACGCCGGTCCCCTCGGACCTGGCGACCTGGGCGGCGGCGTCGAAACAGGAACTGGGAAGGGAGTTCGTGGAATCCCTGGCCCGCGGCCTGACGGTCCTGACCGCCTTCGGCGAGGACAGACCGGCGCTGACCCTGACGGAGGCGGCGAAGGCGACGGGCCTGGCGAGGGCGACGGCACGCAGAGCGCTGATCACCTACGAGCACCTGGGCCTGGTGCGGCACGCACCGGACACCCACACCTTCACCCTCACACCCCGGGTCCTCTCCCTGGGCTTCCCGCCCCTGTCCCGCACCTCGCTCGCCCGCATCGCCCAGCCCCACCTGGAGGACCTGGCGGCCGAGGTCCACGAGTCGGCGTCCCTCGCGGTCCTGACCCCCTCCGCCGAGGAGATCCAGTACACGGCCCGAGCCGCCACGCCCCGCATCATGAGCGTGGACATCACGGTCGGCACCCGCCTCCCGGCCCACGCCACGGCCCTGGGCCGAGCCCTCCTGGCCAACGCGGCGGACACCCCGGGCGAGGCCTCACCCCGCCCCTACTCCCTGGTCGACGCGGAACTGGAAGCGGGCCTGCGCGCGATCGCCGTCCCGATCCGCGACCGCGCGGGCCACACGGTCGCCGCGGCCGACATCGCCACCCACGCGGCCCGCCACACCCCCGAGGAGTGCGTCGACCTCCTCCTCCCACCCCTGCGCGAAACAGCCGCCCGCATAGAGGCAGACCTCCACACGGCCTCCCGCTTCACCCGCGTACCACCGACCTGACCAGCCCCGAACGGGGACCTTCCCCCGCCGGACCCCTCATCCGCTAGGCTAGTCGCGGATCTCACGGAGATCCCCGCCTTCGTAGCTCAGGGGATAGAGCACCGCTCTCCTAAAGCGGGTGTCGCAGGTTCGAATCCTGCCGGGGGCACCAGCGCAAAGGCCCCGGACCGATCACGGTCCGGGGCCTTTGACATCCAGTTCTGACATCAACGGGGCGGGACGGGGTGCATCCGGCGTGACGAGAATGAGGCCCTCGACCGGTTGAGGCAGCTCGCACGGGCTCAGGCACTCGGACGTCACGTCGGCTCGGACCGTTTGATCCAAGCCGGCCTTGATCCTCTTCTGGCCGGTGTCGATGCCCGTCGCTTGCCCTCCTAAGGTCCTTCCGGCTTTCGCCCGAGCCGCCGCCTGTCGCATCCGGTGCCAGCGCAGGGGTGCGAGGCAGAGCGCGGGCAGCGGGACGGCACGGCGACGGCGACTCTTCGGATCGTCGTCGTACAGGACGCCGCGCCGGCGCTGCGTCTGCTGACGTACGGCCCAGATCCGGGTACGTGATCTTCCAAACCAGAGGTCGCTCCCCACGCCCACGGCGCGAGTGTCAGCGCTCGGGCCTACCATCCCCGGCATGGCGATCAGACACCTGAGAACTGGCGTGCCCTCGTAGCCCAGGCGGCACGCGAACTGGCTGCCGGGAGGCTGGACTCGGCATGCGCCGGCATGGCGGAGCTCTTCCCGGAGTCTCTGCTGAAGGCGACGAACGACGCCTTGCAGGTGCTCGAGGAAGCCATGCGTGCGCTGAGAGAGCCCTCCGACGAGGAGGTCTTCGGTGCGATTGAGCGGGTCGTTCTGGATCTCAACGCGATCAACGAGTGCGACCAGTATGGCGTTGCCGGGTTCTGCACAGACGAGCGTGAGCAGCTGTGCGAGTACATCGACGAAACGTTGAGCGAACACGGCATCGATGTGGCTGCCTTGGCGGCACGAAGGGGCATCGACCGTGCCGAGATCACCGACTCCTGGCGGGACTGGTAGCTGGGGTTCAAAGCGGTGAGCCACTGCGCAGTACAAGCGCACCAGATCGAGCGGGTAGCGCACTGGTGCGAGGGACTGACCGGGCTGCTGGCCGGAGGCGGCGATGAACGCGGGGACCTGGCCGACGATGCGGCGCGCGGTCGCACCGTCGATGGCCGGGTGGTCGACGGTGATGCGGCGGGTGAGCCGGTAGGTCACCTCGGGGTCGACCAGGGTGATCGGGTCGGTGGTGCCCACGGGACGCCCTGACGTGACGGTCACGTGATTCCTCCTGTTGTGGACGGTTGCCTACGGTGGGAGATGGCGGAACCCGCCCGCCCCTGCTGCGCTCGGGGGCCGGGGCAGACGGGGGTGTGTGTGGTGGGCCGCTGCGGGTATAGGCGTGAGCAGGCACAGGGCTCGATGCCGGTGCCGTTGGGGCCGCGCGAGCGTCCGACGCGGAGACCGCCGACGGCGGTCCGCAGGGACCTGCCGCATCAGCAGCAGACCCAGCCCTGATGCTGAGCGCAGGTCAGCCGTGAGACGGATGCGGATCCCGGCTCAGGGATCTCAGCGACTGGTGCATCTGGGCGCGCTGCTGATGAAGCCGCCCGGGTCGGGCCTCGTCACCGCACGCCACCACCCCTCCACTTGACGATGCTCGCGGCGGCTCCCAGCCGATCCGTCCGGCGAGTTCCTCAAGGGCCCGTCGAAGTGCGTATACGCGGCGGTGATGGCGGCCGGATCCCCGGCCGCCGTGTGCGCTTCTGTCAGAGGGCGCTGGTACTCTCCAGCGATCACCGCGTGAGGTGACGCTCGGGTTGGGGGGTCCCATCCGGCCGCCTACGCGCGACTGACCACGCGAACCCGTCGGGCCCCGTGGTCTTCAGGGGAGGGATCACACAATGCACCGCTGGCCTGTACGTGGCCGGGGCGGTCAACAGCCAGAAGGCCTTCCTGTGAAGGGGAACGGGCACCTGGCGCAGGCCCTTCGGCAGCCCTGCCCAGAGCTCCGCGGTCTTCGACGAGCCCCGCACCCACAACCTTCTCGCCTGACCGGAAGGAACGCTTTCTTGCTTCCGCCACGCACCGCCGGGCGGCGCCTCGGCGCGGCCCTCACCGTTCTCCTCGCCCTCACGGCCGGCGGCGTCCAACTGGCCGGTCCCGCGGCGGCCGCGCCCACCACCGCCACTGCGCCCGCGGGAACCGAGTACCAGTCCGTGAGCCCCTTCCCGAAGGGCGACGTCATCACCGGGGCCACCGCCTCGGGCTACCTGACCTGGAACCACAGCAGTGACACCAGGAGCTGGCTGCCCGCTGGGGGTGGATCCGCGACACAATGGACGCAGGACACCACCATGGCAGGCACCGGATCCGGCGATCTCGTCGCCACGAACCTCCCCCTGTACTCCGGCTCCACAGCCGAGATAACAGACATGGCGACCGGCTCGGTGGTCAACAGCTACGACATCGGCCCGCTCAGCAGCGGCATCGAGTACGCCGGCGCCGCCGGCACCTCCCTCTTCACCCAGTCGACTGACTCCGAGGGCGGTATCACGCTCTGGATGCACCCCAAGGGAGCGTCGCCGCGCATGGTGACCAACCTCCCCCAGAACGTCGCCATAGTGCGCGTCGTGGCCGGCACCGCCACCTACGCCCAGGTGATCGGGTTCACCAGCGGCGCCAGCGAGCCGAGCGGCCGCTTCCTCGGGATCCTCGACCTCTCCACCGGCGCCATAACCGAGACCTACAGGCTGCCGGCCGCCGCGCGCACCGGGGATGTCGCGGTCTCGGCGACGCACGTGGCCTGGGTCGAGTACAAGAACGACAACGGCTCTTTCACGGCGACGGTGGATGTCACCGACCGTTCCACGGGCGCGTCCCAGAGCGTCCCGGTGGGCAAGGTGTGGCCCGAGGCCGTGGAGATCGGCCTCCAGGGCGACTGGCTGACGTACGGCAACCGCGGCGGCCTGGACTCCATCGACGCGTACGCCTCGAACGCGCTGACCGCCTACAACCTGCGGACCGGCGCCACCCGTAAGCTCCTCGACCACCTGACCTCCGGCGCCACCGCCCCCGACGGCACGCTGTTCGCACGCGGCGGCACGGTCGCCGAGAACGAGGGCGTGTACCGGATCGCGCCCGGTCAGGACGGCGTCCCGGCCGCCACACTGGTCGCGAGCACCGGTGAGCCCACACGCGTCACCCTGACCGGTAACAGCATCCCCGCCGTGGTCGACCTCGACGCCAACGGCGGCACGGCGCCGATGGTGTGGAACCTGTCCCGCGGCAACGTCGAGATGACGGTCACGCTGCGGCACGTCCGCACGGGCAAGACCAGGACCGTGTCCTTCACGAACCCGGGGACGCCCGTCCGCTTCGACTGGGAGGGCGGCCTGGGCCAGATGCCGACGGGCAGCGCCTACAACGGCGACTACACATGGACGCTCGTCGCCAAGCCGCTCAACGCCATCGGCCCGGACCTCACCGCCTCCGGCACGTTCAAGGTCGTCCGCACCCCCAAGCCGCACGACTTCGACGACAACGGCTCGCCGAACGTGCTGGCGCGGGACACCTCCGGACGTCTGTGGAACAGCGACACCTACTTCGACCCCTACAACCCCGGACACTTGTCGGAACACGAGACGAAGCTCGTCGGCTCGGGCTGGGGGATCTACAACCAGATCGAGACCGTCGGCAACGTCGGCGGCGCCTCCCACGCCGACCTGGTCGCCCGCGACGGCAGCGGTGTGCTGTGGCTCTACCTCGGCCGCGGCGACGGCACCTTCGCCTCCCGAACCAAGATCGGCGGCGGCTGGAACACCTACAACCAACTCACCGGCGGCACCGACTACACCGGTGACGGCAGGGCCGACCTTCTCGCCAGGGACACCTCCGGTGTGCTGTGGCTCTACAAGGGCACGGGCGACTGGCGGGCGCCGTTCGCCTCACGGGTGAGGGTCGGCGGCGGCTGGGGCGTCTACGACGACATCACCGCCGTGGGCAACGTCGGCGGCGCCGCCGCGGGCGACCTCGTGGCCCGCGACCGCGACGGCGTGCTGTGGCTCTACCTCGGCTACGGCAACGGCACCTTCGCCTCCCGAACCAAGATCGGCGGCGGCTGGAACACCTACAGCGATCTGGTCGGCATCGGCGACGTCGACCGCGACGGCCGCCCCGATCTCTTCGCGTACGACAAGAACCACAACAGGACGTACTTCTACAGCGGCACCGGCAAATGGCAAGCGCCCTTCGCCTTCCGCGAACCTTCAGCCTCCCCTGACCAGGACGGCAATCCCTACCCGTACAACCACATGGCCTGAGCGGACTCGCCGGGCGGAGACCCCGTGTTACCACCGGGCATGGCGGAGGCGAGGGAACCAGCGCCGCCCCCGCCTCCTCCCACGGCACGCCCCACGCGGGCGCCGCTGGTACCTTGCGGCACCGGCCGGTCCGCTGCTGGACCGAAGACGCAGCAGGGCTCCTGAACGGGCTGACCGTCCAGGGGCCCTGCGGGTGCCGTCTTGCGTGCTCCGGCACCGTCTCAGTCGCGATCCCAGTTGCCACTCGGTCCGTGTCCCGCCGTTCCTGTTCGCTGGAGTCCGGTAGGCGCTTCGACCAGGACCGGAGCCCGTTTCGCAGCGTTTCACTGACCTGGGTTTTCTGTTGGCCTCGGGAGGCGCTATCTGCGGCGTAGAGGGATGAGTTGGGCGAAGGCGCGTAAGACCGCTGCTCGTTCTGTCGGGCCGGTGCCCCGTAGGGCGATGGTGAGAGCGAGCAGGAAGGTGATGGCGAGGACGACGATGACGGCGAGCAGGACCTGTGGTGTTCCGGCAGCGAGTTGCAGGATGATCGTGGTCATGGCGATTCCTCCGATGGCAGGCCAGAGTTGACGGGGCAACTTCGGTGCTGCCGGGCAACCAGCCGGCGGAAGGAAAGCGACCGGTCGGATGGAACGGCGTAGTGGCTGGAACGGTGTATCCGTATCCGCGGTGCCGCATCCGAACAGGGCAGAGGCAGTGGCCGGTCCCGGCTAGCTCACGGGGGAACTCCAGTCCATTCGCTTCTGGAAGGCGTACATGTCCACCACTCCCTGAGATCGGATCCCTACGGATCCACACGGCACCGACTCGTACCGCTCACCCCTACGATGCCCTGTCCTCCGGCTTCGGCACCCTGAGGGAGGTGGATTCGTTGCGAGGCCGTTACGGACGGGCGGGGAGCCGGGGTCAGGGGCTGAGGCGGCCGAGGTCAACCTCGGTTCCGGAGCACCGTCCGCAGAGTCCGGCCCGGCTTCGACCGGCGCAGGTTCGCATCCTGCCGGGGTGCAGCGAGAAGGGCCGGCTCAGGAGGGGTTCCTCCCAGGCCGACCCTTCGTCGTTTCCGGGGTCGTGCCACACGTGTGCCACTACGGGCCGCCGCGTTCGCGTCCACGCCGCCCGGCTCATCGAGTGGACGTCGTCAGCCGGCGGCTTTGCCGACGACGCGGTTCATCTCTTCCCGGCCGAAGGCCCGAAGGGTCGTGGTGCGGACATTGCCCACTCCGCCGATCTGCAGGAGTGCCGCGGTGGCGGTTTCGTCGTCGGGCGCCTCGACGACGGCCACGAGGTCGTACGGACCGACGGTCCAGTAGATGTTCAGGAGCTTCGCCCCGAGCTTCTCCACCGCTGCGCCGAAGGCCTCTGCGCGTGTCACGGTGTCCTTGTAGTTTCGGATCCCTTGATCGGTCCAGTTCAGCAACGAGACGTACGTCTGCATGTTCCTTCACCTTCATGAGGAGACGCATCGCAGGGTCAAGCCTGCGCAGGGGGGCTGGAGCCCGCATGAGGTATGCACCCGAACGAGTCGTACGAGCGACCACAGACGGTTGTCGAATCCTGCCGGGCGTCTCATCGTGAGCTCCGCCCAGACCCGTCTCCCCCACGGGCGTCTGTGCGGGCCGTGGAGGTCATGGCGCCGGCGGACGGCAATGCCCTCGATGAGGAGCAGGCCACGCCCTGACTCGTCGTCCTCACCGGCCCTTCGACCCGGTCACCGGAGAGACCATCCCCATCGCTCCTGGCGGAAGGTGAATGATGGCGGTCATGCGCATCCGCATCGACGGCGTCGACCTGCCCGGCCTCACCTGTCCACCCGGCGCGCTCGCCGGTGACGACGACGGCCCGACCTACCGCAACATCCATGTCGCCGTACAGCGCCGCGGCCGCCCGGACGAACTCCTCGACCCTCACCCCGGGGACGCCGCCTCGGCAACCTGGACCCTGGAGTGCACCACGACGGCCTCACAGGACGGCATCGACATCAAAGGCCCTTATGTACAGGGCCGGCCAGGAGACCGGTTCATCTACCTGTCGTGGGGCACGGTCGACGACTCCGGCACCTTCACGATGTTCCGCCGTGCCAAGCTCATGCTCGACGCCGTCCCCGCGGAGGTGCTCGACGCGGCCGCAGGCACCGGACTGCTCGTGGGCCGCCTCGGCTTGACCGACGCGCGCGGCGGGGCCCTGTGCGCACGAGTCGTACCGCCACGCATCACCTGGACCGCCGAACAGCGGCCCGATCCGGCGGAACGGATTGAGCACACGGGCGGCAGGACCTGTTGATCTCGCGGCATGGTTGAGGCACATGCCCCGGGACTCCGATGAGAGGCGTCTGTCCTGTCGGCGTTACCCTTCACGCCGGTGGGCGGCCACGAGCCCGGACCGAGGGCGCCCCGCCAGTCCTCGCCGGGAGTGATCGCCGCCTCGCCGAGGTACACGGCACCGCACGCCACCGGCAGCGTCACCGCGAGTGCGGGCACGGACCGGCGGGCGGGCTCGGCCAGTCCGACGAGGTAGGCCGCGAGCCCGGCGGCGGCGTACGGCTCACGGGGGATGTCGAGGAGCGATGCCGTGGCCAGGGCGGCCAGTACGGCCGCCAGGACCGCGAGCGGCCAGCGGCGGCGTACGGCGATCGGCAGGCCGACCGCGGCGGCGATCACGCAGCCGAGCCAGGGCGGCCCCGTGTAGGCGGGCTGGCCGTCGTCCGAGGTCAGCCGCGCGAAGCCGGCGTACACGGCGGTCAGCGCCAGGGCCGCGCCCAGGTCGAGGGCGTAGAGATGGCGCTGCCCCTTGGACTTCATGGCCCGACCGTACCTGTACGCGTCCACTCAACCGGCCTGTCCCACAAGCACCATCAGCCCGACCGTCACCAGGGTCAGTGGCACCCAGCGCAGCACTGCCGCCCGGCTGGGGCGGGGCGCTTCACGCAGCAGTGCCAGGCCCAGCGGCACCAGTGCGGTGCACAGTCCGGTCAGGGCCACCAGCGACACGGGGGTGGTTCCCTTGAGCACTCCGATGGGCAGTGCCGCGGTGAGGCCGAGTGCGGCGGCGCGGACGGGGCCGAGGACCCGGGTGCGCCAGGCGCCGAGGGCGAGCACGATCCACCCGGCGAGGACGGCGAGGTTCAGCGTGGCGAAGACATGGAAGGCGCCGTAGCCGGCGGAGACCGCTTCGGTGGCGGGCCCGACCCCCTGGGAACGCACCAGCTGAACTACGTGGAGGGGTCTTGCCCCGGATCGGGCGTGGCCTTCGGCACGAAGAGGCTCAGCCGGAAGGTGGTCGGCCGCATCAGGCGCCCGCAGAGCCTGTCCACCCGCACCGCCGTCCAGTCGAGCTGCGTGTCCGATGCTCGTAGATGCCGCATGTGAGCGTGCCATTCCGACTCGTCCTGGGTTTCGAAAAGCACCTCCCAGCGGCCGACGTCAGGCGCGAAACGAGCAGTGGCCCGCCGAGCCTCGTCCTGCTGCCGACGTCTTTTCTTGCGCTGCCCTGGCATCGAGCCAGCATCGGCGGCTTCCACCCTTCGCGGCAAGGCCGTCGCCTTCGCCCGAGACCGGTGCGCCGCCGACGTCGATGACGCCTGGGTTCTGAGCGGAGAAACGCCTCGCCAACCGGCCGCCGCCGGGAGGCATACGTAGGTGGCGTGCGCGCGGTGGCGAGGAGCCGGCGATCACCCGAATGCTGCCCATCGGTCGCCGTGGGGGGCGCGGCTTCGGAGGATGAGACCGACCTACCCGGCAGGAGGAACGCTTCATGACCACGGCAGCCGACATCATGCACCACGGAGCACGGTGGATACCTGCCACCGAGACGTTGGACAGAGCCGCACAGCTTATGCGGGAACTCGGGGTGGGCGCTCTGCCCGTGAGCGACCCGAGGGACCCCGGCGAGCGCATGTGCGGCATCATCACCGACCGCGACATCGTGGTCCGCTGTATCGCCGCGGGGCACGACCCCTCGCGCGTCACCGCCGGTGACCTGTGCCAGGGCACCCCGCGCTGGATCAGCACCGGCGCGACCGTCGAGGACGTGCTCCAGGAGATGGAGAGCCACCAGATCCGCCGGCTCCCGGTCATCGACGACGACAAACGTCTGGTCGGCATGATCAGCGAGCATGACCTGGCCCTGCGACTGAGCGACGACCAGCTCGCACAGTTCGTGGAACGCGTCTACGCCTGACCGGCACCACCGCCGCACAAGCGGCGACCTGAGCCGCCCCGAACGCCCCAACCGCTCCACCACCCGAACCAACGCGCGCAACGCTGCCCACAGACCGCAGCCCGTGGCTCACTTCCCCCGGTGAGACCACGGGCTGTTTGCCGTGTGCCACGAGGCGGGTCGCCCTCGTGTACCGACGACACTCGGAACCGTGCCGCCAGTCCAGTCCCCCTCCACGAACGTTTCTGCAGGTCAGCACGCTTATCACTTGATCACCTGTGATGGTGAATCGGCCCCGGGTCCGGCAACCGGGCGCCTCCTGCCGCAGTTGTCCCCGGTGCTCATCACTCATGGGAACCAGCAGAGGGGGATCACTTTGATCACGCCGCGCGTCACGCGTTTCCTCACCACCCTCGCCGCCGCCGGAGGCCTTGTTCTGACCGCTTCGACGAGCGCACATGCCACCGCGATCGGCTCGACTCCGGTACGCACCTTCGAGTACAGCGTGGGCGGCGTGACGATGAAAGTGCCGACGGGGTGCATGTTCACCCACGTCATCCGTGGCAACGGCAGGAAGATCACGTACCAGAACGCCGGCGTGGACTGCGCCTTCGTCGGAGCGCTCAGCAGCGGCTTCTGCAACTGGCGCATCGACTTCAGCTATGCCGACACCAACAACCGCACATACCGCACCTCCCGCGGCAGGACGCACAGCGAGTGCAAGATCGACCCGATGCGGAACAACTCTCCTCAGACGTTGCCTCGTTATGGAAAGGCGTGTGCGCACCTCTATGTCAACGGGGTGCGACGGGTGAGTCAGTGCCATCACGTCACGAAGTGAGTCGGTCATGATCGAGCAGCAGCGGCAGCAGTCGGACCATGCGCGGGAGGCGCGGCGGCGGGCCGGAGTCGGGTGGTTCGTCGGCGGGGTTGTGGCGGCGCTGTGCTTCTTCGCGTTCTTTCCGGGGATGCCGCATGTCGTCGACTGGGGTGCCGTTCTTGTCTCGCTCGGGGTGGGGGCGCTCGCTCGGTGGGGCTGTCGTTCGTGGATGTCGAGGGCCCGGGGGAAGGGCGAACGGGTCCGCGGCGAGTGACGGGGGCTTGTTCTGTTCGGTGTCACAGGGGTGTTGAGCGTGGGGAGCGGTGGGCGGTCAGGGCCCAGATGACCCAGGTGTCCAGGGCGATGGAGATGATGGCCCACAGGGGCAGGTGGGGGAGCCAGAGGAAGTTGGCCACCAGGCTGAGGGCGGCCATGAACACGCCCAGGACGCGGGCCCACAGCGCGTCCGTGAGGAGACCGAGGCCGGTGATGACGGCGATCACGCCCAGGATCACGAGGACCCAGCCCCAGCCGGTCAGGTTGAACCGGTAGACGTAGTTGTTGATGCGGGCGTAGATGTCGTCGGAGGCGATGGCCGAGATGCCCTTGAGGATGTTCAGCAGGCCGTCCACCAGGAGTACGACCCCGGCGAACACCGTGCCGCCGGCCACCCATGGGCTGGTCGCGCCCTTCGCGCCGGCATGGGCGTCGGGGGGCACGTGTTGCGGCGTTGTCGGCTGCTGCGTCATGGCGTCGTCCTCCCTGGGGTCGGATGCGTCCACCGTGTGCGCAGGGGAACCGCGTCACCAGCGGGAGGCGGCCGGACGGGTGAACTCCGGCGTACGTCTCAGGGCGGTGTTCGGGTCAGGGCGGTGTTCGGGCCGGGGCGGTGTTCGGGCCGGGGCGGTGTTCGGGTCAGGGCGGTGTCCCGTGTCAGGGGGCGCTGGGGTCGTCCTGTCCGGGCGGGGGGTCAGTACCGACCGGGCCACCGTGGTGGAGGAACCGACGACGTCGGTCAGGAATCTCAGGCGGCCGACACCGAGTCGGCGCAGGGCCCGGCCGTGGTCGGCGGCGACGACGAGGCAGACCGCCGACAGCAGGAGCCGCCACAGGAGCATCACCGGGCGGCGCAGGAGGCGTGGCAAGGACGCCAGGGAGGCGTGCAGGCGCTCGCAGTGGAACGGGACGTGGCGTTCCTCGTCGGCCAGGATCCGGCCCGCCACGTCCGAGGTGAGCGGGTCGGTGGTGCCGTCGCGCAAGGCCCGGTAGTAGCGCAGCGCGACCACTTCCGCGATCAGCAGCACCAGCAGTTCCAGGCGCAGGCCCATCAGGCGCCGCAGCCGTACGAAGACCGTGTCGCTCCAGTGGCCGGTCAGCGTCGGGGTGCCGCCCGCGGCCAGGAGCCGGGCGAGCAGGCGGGCATGGTTCTGCTCCTCGGCGACGAACAGCCGCACCGCCCGCGCGTAGTCGCCGTCCCCTGCCTCGTCCGCCTTCGCGACGAGGTTGGCGCCGTCGCCGTCCTCGCCCACCTGGAAGCGCTGGACGCTCGCCCACACCGCCGGGTGCAGGGTCGCGCCCCGGCTCCAGTCCGGGTCGCCCTGGGCGCGTCTTCGGTCGCGTTCGTCCTCGAACCGGCGTACCCACTTGCCGAAATCGCTCGCCTGCACGTGGTCTCGTTTCTCCCTGGGGCCAGGGCTCGGGCGGCGCCGGGGCCGGGGCCGGGGGCCTGGGCACGAAGCCGGGGCCCAGGCCCGAAGCCGGGGCCCAGGCCCGAAGCCGGGGGCGCATCCGCGTGGCCCCCACGTCCAGATCAGACGTCTCGCCGCGCCTCGCCGGTTTCGTGCGGTGGCCGCCTGCCCCTACGGCACCCTGCGGGCGCAAACGGCACCTACGGCCCCTACGACACCTGCGGCGCCGGCCGGGGTGTCGTGGCCGTCGTCCGGCGTGCGGCCGCGGCCAGTGTCAGGGTCACCCCGACCGACGCCAGCGCCATCACCGTCATCGCCACCGCGGGCGAGGTGACCTGGGCCACCGAGCCCGCCAGCGACGCGCTCACGCCCTGAAGAGTGAGCATCCCCGCGGAGTGCAACCCGAGGGCGTGGCCGCTCAGTTCGCCGGGGGTCAGCGTCATCAGCCGCTCCTGCTGGACCAGGCTCGCGCCGAAGCCGGCGGAGGCGAGTGCCACCAGGCAGGCCGCCACCGGCACGGGCGGGTGCAGGACGAAGAGCAGATACGGCCCGGCCAGCAGCAACAGCAGTGGCGTGGCCGCCCGGCGGCGTACGGCGGGCGGCAGCAGGCGGCCCACCATCAGGTCGCCGGCCAGCATCCCCAGGGCAGCGCAGGCGAACAGCGTGCCGGCCGCGCTCGGGGCGTACGACACGTACAGCGACTCGCAGCCGACGACCAGGCCGTTGGGGAGCCACAGGCCCAGGTACGTCAGCCGGCGTGGGCGGTCCGACCACAGGCGGGCGTTGGCGCGCCAGGTCGCCGCGACGGACGGGCGGCCGGAGGAGCGGGGCGGGCGGCGGCTCAGGGCCCCGCGCACGACCGCCGCCGCCACCGCGAACAGCACCGCCGCGAGCAGCAGCGAGACGCGCGGTGACAGCACCGCCACCAGCACGCCGCCCGTCGCGTATCCGGTGATCTGCATGATTCCGCTCATCATGTTGAACACCGAACGACCGAGCAGATAGCCGTCGCCACCGCCCCCAGCCCCACCCCCACCCCCACCCCCACCTCTGCCCGCGCGACCGTCGTCGCCGCCGCCGGAAAGGATCTCGTTCAGCAGGCCCCACTGCACCCCTCCGCCCAGGGACGCGACCAGCCCCTCGGCGAGGACGACGGCGAAGACCGCCCACACCGGCAGGCCGGGCAGCGCCAGCACCGCCGTACCGGCCGCGAAGGCGAGGGCGATGCCCGCCAGCGTCCGGCGCGGCGGCAGCCGGTCGGCGCCCGAGAGGAAGAGGGTCGCGCCCAGAACCTGGGCGATCGAGGGGCCGAACATGCTCACCGCGGACAACAGCGGCGAGTCCGTGGCCCGGTACACCAGCGTGCCGAGCGCCAGTCCGCTCACCGTCCGGGCCACGGTCTGGGCGCCGGAGGACAGGAAGAGCGGGGTGAACTCCGGGGTGCGGAACAGGTCCTGGTAGCTGCGCATGCGCCGGAGTCTCGGACCGGCCCGGCACCGGTCGTTATTGTTTCGCGCACACGCGAAAGCCGCGTTGTCGCTTCGCGCGTCCGCGAAAGGTACGGAACCCGTCCGGGAGACGAATCCCGTCCGGAAGGAGGACTCGTGGGCTGGTGGCAGGTGAACGCCGACACGCTCGCCGGGAGCCGGTTCGTGCTCTCGCCGCTCGCCGAGACCTTCGCGAGCCTGAAGCTGCTGCACGCGGGCGTGGGCGGGCATCCGGGCGAGCAGGCCTGGCTGCGCGCCCACCTGCCCGCCTTCCGGCAGCGCCTCGCGGCCGATCCCGTCACCGCGCTGCTGGTACGGGCCGGCCTCGGGCGGCACTGGATCGCCGACTTCCTCACGCCCACGCCACGGGACGACGAGAGCTTCGAGGACGGCGTCGCCCGGGTGCACGCGGCCGATCCGGCCGAGGCCCGCGCGAATCTGCGGGTCTCGCTCGCCGGACCGCTGCCGGCCGCGCTGGAGCGGGACGACCTGGCCGAGCGCGCGGCCCGGCTCCTGGAGTACGTCTGGACGGATGCCGTACGGCCCTACTGGGACCGGCGACGGCGCGTCCTGGAGGCCGATGTCGTCGCGCGGACCGCGCAGGTGAGCCGGGGCGGCTGGGCGGCCGTCCTGGACGCCCTGCGGCCGGGGACGCGCTGGCTGGGCGAGAACCGGCTCCAGGTCAACGCGCACGAGTATCCGCCGCGCGAGGTCTCCGGCGCCCAGCTCGTCTTCGTGCCCGTCACCCCGCAGACCGGCTGGGTCTCGTGGGAGGAGTCCGACCGCCGGTACGCCGTCGTCTACCCGTGCTCGGGCGCCCTCGCCGACAGCGAGGTCCGGCGGGCCGCCGTCCCGGCGGGCCTCGGCGCACTGCTGGGCCGCGCCCGCGCCCAGGTGCTGGTCCTGCTCGACACCCCGCTGAGCACCACCCAGCTGACCGCCGTGACCGGCCAGGGCCTGGGTTCGGTGGGCCGGCATCTGAAGGTCCTGCTGGACGCGGGGCTGGTGGAACGGCGCAGGGCCGGCCGCTCGGTGCTGTACTCCCGCACCGGGCCGGGCCAGGTCCTCGTCGAGGCGGCCCGCCGGCCGGACCTCCGCCGGGGTTAGCATCCGCCCATGACGACTGCAGACAGCAACGGCGCCGCTCCCCTGGACGTGGAGATCGGCGCCCTCCAGGGCGGCCCCGCGAATCTCGGGCAGTACGCGGGTCAGCCCGTCCTCATCGTGAACGTCGCCTCCCGGTGCGGACTGACCCCGCAGTACGCCGGCCTCGAACGCCTGCACGAGAAGTACGCGGCTCGGGGCTTCACCGTGCTCGGGGTGCCGTGCAACCAGTTCATGGGGCAGGAGCCGGGCAGCGCCGAGGAGATCGCCGAGTTCTGCTCGGCGACGTACGGCGTCACCTTCCCGATGACCGAGAAGGTCGAGGTCAACGGCGACGGCCGGCACCCGCTCTACACCCGCCTGACCGGCTTCGCCGACGCCGACGGACACAGCGGCGACATCCGCTGGAACTTCGAGAAGTTCCTGCTCGGGCGGGACGGTCGGGTCGTCGCCCGCTTCTCCCCGCAGACCGATCCCGAGTCGGCCGAGATCGTCACGGCCGTCGAGGCCCAGCTGGCCGGCTGAGTCCACCCGGCGCGTCCACCGGTTGACCTTGCCCCTGGGGCAAGGCGGAGCGTCCCTGTCACCGGGCGAACGGCGTCCGGTGACGGAGGATGACGGCGTGGACGACGAGTTGCTCAGCATCGGCGCGTTCGCCGCGCGGGCCCGGTTGTCGGCCAAGGCGCTGCGGCTGTACGACCGCCTCGGGCTGCTGGTCCCGGCGTACGTCGACGAGGCGAGCGGCTACCGCTACTACCGGGCGTCCCAGACCGAGCGGGCCCGGCTGGTGGCCCTGCTGCGCCAGCTGGACATGCCGCTGGCCCGGGTGGCGGAGGTGGTCGCCGCCGACGGGCCCGAGGCCGCCGGACGGCTCGCCGCGTACTGGGCGGCCGTGGAAGCGCGCGTGGCCGGGCAGCGGACCCTCGCCGAGTACCTCCGTGGACGGCTGTCGGGGAGGAGCTCCGAGATGTACGGAAAGTTCGTGGTCGAGACGGTGGACGTGCCCGAGCAGGTGGTGATCACCGAGACCCGGCACACGCTGGCGGGCGAGCTGCCCGCGTGGATCGGGGCGTCGCTGGGCCGGCTGGCGGGCGCGGCGGCCGAGTGCGGGGGTGTCACCGGGGCGCCGTTCGTCGTCTACCACGCCGAGGTGTCCATGGAGAGCGACGGTCCCGCCGAGTCCTGCGTACCCGTGGCGGACGAGGCGGCGGCGCGGGCGTGGGCCGAGGCGCGGGGGCGGTCCTGGGACACGAAGGCGCGGGTGGAGCCGGCGCAGCGGCTGGCCTACACCCGGATCACCAAGGCACAGGTCGCCCATCCGCAGATCCTGGCCGCGTTCGAGGCCGTGGAGCAGTGGATCGCCGAGCAGGGGCTGCGTCGGGCCGGGCCGTGCCGGGAGGTTTACTTCGCGGACTGGGAGGCCGCGGGGCCCGAGGACGCGGTGTGTGACGTGGCGTTCCCGGTGAGCTGAAGGGTGCGACGTGGCCGTGGCCGTGGCGCGGGCCGGCCTGGGTTGCCGGGTGCGCCGCGCCGGTGGCAGGCCGCGCCGGTGGCAGGCCGGCGCGGCGGCCCGCCCACGGCAGCGTCGACGTCGCTTCAGTCCGGCGCTTCAGTCCGTCGCCTCAGTCCGTCGCCTCAGTCCGTCACTTCAGTTCGTCCGGGCACGGCGTGCCCCGGGGAAGCTGGTACGGGGCCGCCAGGCGGTAGGTGCCCGCCCGGGGCGCGAGCAGTGTCGTCCACTTGTCGCCCTTGACGTCCTCCGGGGCCTGGGCGAGGCAGCCGTTGGTGTTGTCGTAGGTCTTCGGGGTGCCCTGGGCGCGGTGCTTGGAGGCGTCGGTCTCCTGGGGGGCCTTGAGGCTCTTGCCGTGCTCGTCGACGAGGCTGAGCCACGGCGAGTACGGGATGCGGATGAGGATACGGCCCGGCTCGCGCACCTCGATGGTCAGCTCGCCCTGCTCGGCGCGGTCGACGACCGCGTTGGGCTCGGCGAGCGGCTTGGGGTCGGTCATCTTGAACAGCTGCCAGTTGGCGTCGCCCCAGATCTGCCGCAGATACGGCATGCCGCGCTGCACCAGGGCGCGCTCGCGCTGCCCGCCGTCGCCGTCGGGTTCGCCCTTGGGCAGCACCACGTAGTGCACGGCCCAGCGCTGGAGCCACTCGTGGTAGTTGGCCGAGTTGAGCGTGTCGTCGTAGAAGAGCGGGTTGCGCTGCATGTCGGCCTGGCGGTTCCAGCCGCGGGCCAGGTTGACGTACGGCGCCAGCGCCGAGGCCTCGCGGTGGGAGCTGGCCGGGACCACCTCCACGCGCCCCTTCTCCGCGCCGACCTTCTGCAACTGGTTGACCAGCGGTGCCAGCTCGCGCGACCAGGACGCGGCGGGTGCCGTGTGGACGATGTCGTCGACCGACTTGAAGCCGATCCAGCCGACGAAGCCGACCAGGGCCAGCACGACCGTGTACCACTCGCGCGAGCGCGGGACCTTGAAGGGCAGCACCGCCACCAGCACCATCCCGGCGAAGAGCATCGCCAGCCGGGTGATGTTGGAGCCGATCTGGGAGCTGATCAGCCAGACCCCGACGACCGACAGGGCGTAGACCCAGGAGGTGATCCGGACCGTCTTCCACTGCCGGGGGACGAGGACGGCGGCGAGGACCGCGTACACCAGCGGCAGGATCACCGAGCCGAAGGCCATGGGCTGGGTGCCGGAGAAGGGGAACAGCAACGCCGAGACGGCCACCACGAGGCTCGGCGCCAGACCGAGCGCCCAGGCACCCGGGCGGCGCTTCTGAAGGAACAGGGCCACCGCGACCAGGCCCACGAACAGGCCCGCGACCGGCGAGGCCATGGTCGCGAGCGCCGCCAGCGGGGCGGCGACCAGCGCCTTCGCCCAGCGTTTGTGGCGCCAGCGGTACGGCCAGCAGAACACGGCGGCCAGCGCGCCCAGCGCGAACATCGTGCCCAGGCCGTACGTCACCCGGCCCGAGACCGCGTTGCACAGCAGCCCGAAGACCCCGGCCAGCGCCGCCCACAGGGGGTTCCTGACCGCGCGGCTGCGGATGAGGACCAGCGTCAGCAGGCCCGCGGAGACCGTGCCCGCGATCATCATCGTCGTACGGACGCCGAGCACCGACATCAGATACGGCGACACCACGCTGTACGACACCGGGTGCATGCCGCCGTACCAGGCGAGGTTGTACGCGGAGTCCGGGTGCCGGCCGACGAACTCGGCCCACGCGTCCTGCGCCGCGAGGTCGCCACCACTGTTCGCGAACGTGAAGAACCAGACGATGTGCAGTACTCCGGCCAGGCCGGTGATCGACAGGACGGGATGCCGCAGCATCCGCTCCCGCAACGCCGTCACCGCGACCCGGACCCGGTCGCGACCGGCGTCAGTCGTGGACGAACCTATTCGCGGGCCGGCTCCCGGTCCCCGCTCGGCGTCGTCGGCGCGTGTCGGCTCCGCAGTGGCCACCTGAAGGCACTCCCCGTGTCCCGTCTCCTGTTCGCGGCCGCGCCTCGCGACCGGCGACGTGCCCCGATTCGTGACGCTAGCACGCACCCCGTCGGGGAGCTCCCGGGTGGGGCTCCCCGACGGGGTGCGGGGTGCACCGGACGTCCGGCGCGCCGGCCCAGGCGATCAGCCGATGGGGATCAGCCGATGCGCGTCAGCCGATGCGGATCAGCCGATGCGAGTCAGCTTGTCCGCGAAGCCGGGCTCGGTGAGGTCGCCCTGGAGAGCCACGGGGACCCGTACCGCTCCCTGCGCGCCGTCACCGACGGTGAGCGTGCCCACCTTGGTCCCGGCCTTCGCGGAGTGCGGCAGGCGTCCGACGGCCAGGGACAGCTCGACCTTCAGCCCGGCCCAGCCGACCGCCGTGACGTCCTTGGTGATCACGACCGGGGTGCGGCCGCCGAGCTGGTCGTCGACGTACCCGACGACATCGCCCTTCTTCAGGATCTTCGCCGAGGTCAGCGCGTCCTCGGCGGCCTGAAGCGCGGTCCTGCTGACCGCGTTGACCGTGTCCAGGATCGACGGCTTGTGCTGGCCGAGGATCGCGCCGACCACGGTGACGGTCTGGCCGCCGACGTTCTTGCGGGCCGCGAACAGCAGGTTGCCGCCGGCCGCCGTGGTGGTGCCGGTCTTGATGCCGATCGCGCCCATCTTGAACGGCAGCTCGTTGTAGTTCCGCCAGTTCTGGCCGGAGGGGTCCGTCCAGCTGGCCGCGCTGGTGATGGCGATCAGCGCCGGGATCTTCACGACCGCGTTGCCGAGCCTCACCTGGTCCTCGGCCGTGGAGACGGTGGTCTCCTTCAGACCCGAGGGGTCGGTGTACGTCGTGCCGGTCATCCCCAGTTCCTTGGCTGTGTCGTTCATCTTCTTGACGAACGCCGCCTCGGAGCCCGCGTCCCAACGCGCCAGCAGCCGCGCGATGTTGTTCGCGGACGGGATCATGACGGCCGACAGGGCCTGCTTCTCGGTCAGGAAGTCGCCGGCCTTGACGGTGTTGAGCGTGGACTCGCCGGCCTTGTCGTAGCCGCCCTCCTTCTCCGCGGTCGCGTCGACCTCGATCTTCGGGCCGTCCTGACCCGGCTTCAGCGGGTGGTCCCGGAGGATGATGTACGCGGTCATGGTCTTGGCGACCGAACCGATGGCCACCGGCGTCTGCTTGCCGAAGTGGTCCATCGTGCCGATGCCCTCGCCGTCCATCCAGCCCTGTCCCTCGCTCGGCCAGGGCAGGCTCACCCTGTCGCCGTCGAAGCTGTAGCTGTCCTTGGCGGTGAGCGTCAGAGTGGGGGACGGCAGCGGGCGTACGGCCTGAACGATCGCAAAGACGATCGCGAGGAGCACGACCAGCGGCGTCCAGATCTTCACCCGGCGCGCCACGGTGCGCAGCGGCGTCTCCGGCGGCGGCGGAGTGTTCGTCAGCTCGGCCAGCAGGTCCAGCGGCGGCTTGGGCGGCAGGGGCTGCTGGGTGGTGCGCTCCAGGCCGATCGGACCGGTCTGCGCGGCGGGGGGCTGGGCCCCTGGCTGCGACTTCGGCTGCGACTTCGGCTGCGGCTTCGGCTGCGGCTGCTGCTTCGGCTGCGCCGGGCTGGGTGCCGGCTTCGGCTGAGGCTGCGGTTGCGGTCGCGGCTTCGACGGCGACTGTGGCTGCGACTGGTGCTTCGGCTGCGGTTTGCGGGTCTCCGGCGCGTCGAGCGGCTTGAGCGCGACGAACTTGCTGGTGCGCTCGACGTCGGACTCGCCGGCCTTGGGGGCCGGCTTCCGCTCGTCGCTCGTCCTGCCGGCCTTCGCGTCGGCTTCGGCGTCGGCCTTCGCGGCGTCCCTCTTCTCGCCGCCCAGCTTGAGCATGGTGGTGGGCTGGTCGACGGCGGGCTCGGGCCGGGGCGCCTTGAAGACGGCGGTGGGCTGGTCGACCGGGGGCTCGGGCTCACGCTCGCTCTCGGGCTCGGGCTCGGGCTCGGGCGCGTCCTCGGTGGACTTGGCCTCGGCCTTCTCGGGCTTCTCGGGCTTCTCCTCCGCCTTGTCGGCGTCGCCCGTACCCTTCCCGGCGTCCGCGGAATCCACCCACGCGGCCACGGCCGCACGCAGGCGGGCGTCGCCCGCCGCGTCGGCATCGCTCCTGTCGTCGCCCCCGTCCGAGACCGCCGCCTCGTCGTCCCGGGTCTCGGTGTCGGACTCAGCCTCGGCATCGGCGGAATCGGCCGGGTTCTCGACCTCCTCGACCTTCTCGCCCGATTCGGGCGTTACCGACTTTTCGGCCTTCTCGACCATTTCGCCCGTACCGGTGTCATCGGCCTTACCGCCCTTGTCGGTCTTATCAGCCTCATCGGCCTCATCGGCCTCCGCCGATTCCTTCTCGGCATCCGTCACCAGATCCCGTACGGAGAGCACCCGCGTGGCCGTATCCACGCCGCCGCGGCTCTCGGGCGTACCGGACTCCCCCGCCAGCGCGAGCCGAGGATCGCGAACATCACGCGCCTCGCCCCTGGCTTCGGGAACCGGACCCGCGCTCCCCGACGTCGGTTCTGCCGACGACTCGCGCTGCTTCGACTTGTCGGGGGACTCGCCCGCCACCGATGCCTCCTCCATGTGCCGCACGTCCCGCGTGCCGTACCGCTGTCCGAACCATGTACCAGTGTCCTGTGCACGGGCCAAACCCACGCGGAAGACGAGAACGACATACCTACCGGTTCCACTACGAACCGGTCACGCACCCTCGACAGACCAATGTGAGAGGGGTCACCCTGTCATTCATCCACGCGGGGAGGCATGGATGGGCAGGAGCCGCAGAACACTTCCGGAGGAGCTTCTGCTGCTGGCACTGGACCCGGCCACGGGTACCACTGCGCAGCCGCAGTCGCTCGACCTGGGTCTGGCCGGAGCACAGCTAGTGGAGCTGGCGCTGGCCGGACGGATAGCCCCAGACGGGGATCGTATCGCCGTGGTGGTGCCACGGCCGACAGGAGATCCGACTCTGGACTGCGCGTTGGAGTTGCTGCGAAGGCGCGGCGCTCCGGTACGGGCCGTCCACTGGATCGGCGGGCCGCGTCTCGGGCTCCGCCAGACCTATCTCTCGCATCTGGAGCGGTGCGGCATGGTGGCCGCCGTGCCGGGTCAGATGTGCGGGGTGCTGCCGACCACTCGCTACCAGGCGACAGACACCGCCATCAGCCGTGAGATCAGGGCCCGGCTGGATTCCGCGATCCGCACCGGCGTGCCGCCGGACCCGCGGACGGCGGCGCTCGCCGCGCTGGCGCACGCGGTCGGCCTCGGCAAGCACCTGTATCCGGGCAACGAGGGCCGCTCGTCCCGTTCCCGGCTGCGGGACCTGATCAGGCACGACCCGATGGGCGGCCTCGTGGCGCACGCGGTGATGGACGTCCAGAACGGTGCGGCGGCCCAGCCACGCCGCAGCCCGGGACCGGCGGGCCGTCAGGCCACCGCCGGAGCCAGGCCCGCGCCGGAACCCGCCCGGGGCGTTCCGATGCAGCCGCGCCACGGATCCATGGCGCGTGCCGTGGCCCACTGAGACCGCGCGCACGCACAGCAGGGCGCACGGACCGCAGCACGGCCGCACGGCAGCACGGCGCACCGGCACGACAGGGCAAGAACCGCAGCGTACGAACGCCGCACCGCACGTCCCCAGACCCGGTTCGGGAGCCGCTGGTCCGAGCGGGGTGTCGAGAGCGTCCGGTCTCGACACCCCGCTCGACCGCACGACCGGCGCGCACCGAAGTCCGAACCGGCCCGCGGTCGCCGCATATCCGGCGTTTCCCAGCGGTAGAAAGCACCTTGGTGGCAGTCTGCTCAGCAGCAGATACGCAAAGTAGAGGCATGCAGCCGGAGGTGCACGTCCCGTGGCGTCCAATGTCAATCCCACCGTCAGGCGGCGCCGGCTGGGCCAGGAGCTGCGCAGGCTCCGCGAGCTCAAGGGCATGACGGCCGAGGAGGTGGCGGAGCGACTGCTGGTCTCGCAGTCGAAGATCAGCCGCCTGGAGAACGGCCGGCGCAGCATCAGCCAGCGCGACGTCCGTGACCTGTGCGGGGTCTACGAGGTGGAGGACCACCGGATCGTGGACTCGCTGATGCAGATGGCCAAGGACTCGCGCCAGCAGGGCTGGTGGCACTCGTTCGGCGACATCCCGTACAGCGTCTACATCGGTCTGGAGACGGACGCGGCGAGCCTTCGGGTGTACGACCCTCAGGTCGTCCCCGGCCTGCTCCAGACGCGTCAGTACGCGGAGGCCCTGATCGCCGGCGCGCTGCCGGAGACGGCGCCCGCCGACATCGACAAACGGGTCCAGGTCCGGATGCGTCGGCAGGAACGAATCTCCGCGACGGAGAACCCGCTGCGCCTGTGGACCGTCCTCGACGAGGCCGCCCTGCGCCGGGCCGTCGGCAACCGCGCGCTGATGCGCGAGCAGTTGGAGCATCTGGTCGAGCAGTCGCAGCTGCCGCACGTGACCGTACAGGTCATCCCCTTCGACATGGGCGCGCACCCGGGTCTCAACGGCCAGTACGCCATCCTGGAGTTCCCGGACGCGGCCGACTCCAGCGTGGTCTACATCGAGGGTGTCACCAGCGACCTGTATCTGGAGAAGGCGAACGACGTCCAGAAGTACAGCGTCATGTACGAGCACCTGCGGGCGCAGGCGCTGAACGTGGAGCAGTCGCGCCAGTTCATCGCCGGCATCGCGAAGGAGTACGCGGGGTACACAGCCTGAGAGGCGGGCACCGTACACCCTCACCGCGTGTGGAGGGAAGACCCGCTGGAATATGCCATCCGGTCGAGTGAACGGCCGCGTCGGCCGCGGAGTGTGGCGGGTAGCGTCGATCACGCCATCGAGCAACACCGTTGGCGCAAACCGCGCTGTGGGTTCCTGCCGAACGCGTCGTGCGGTGACAGCAACTCAACCACTCCACAGGCAATCCGGAGCAGAAATGGCAATTCGTCAGGGCGCCACGGAGACGTGGACCAAGTCCTCGTACTCCACGGGCAACGGCGCATGCGTCGAGGTCAAGTCACCGGTGGTCGCGGCCATGGCGGTCCGGGACTCCAAGGTCCCCGAGGGCCCGGTGCTCGGCTTCCCGGCCGACGCGTGGAACTCCTTCGTGGCATCGATCAAGGCGTGAACGGGAGGATCTCCCCGATCCTCCCCCCGACGCCGCGATCAACAGACCGACAACTGAATCAGCACGGCGGGCGCTCCAGACACACAGGGCGCCTCGCCCAGAGCCCCCTCGACCAGTTCGCCGTCCTTGCCGAGGGGGCTCTGCGCGTTTCCGCGCACCCCTCGGCTCCTCCTCCCACCGGACTCCTCCCTTTCCGCCCTGCCATCCGCCCCATCGGTTCACGTAGATGAACCAAGGTCAACAGCCAGAACCTTTTTACTCGCTCTTGACCTTACACTTCCTTGTCGTGCCCGCGTAACCCCACCCACGATGAGCGGGCACTTCGCGGCCTTCCTCGCCCTTACCCCGCTCAGGCGAAGTGCCAACCAGCTGAGCGGAGTTCACAAGGCGGACCCTGGAAGGGGGCACATGAACAGTCTCGACTGGACCGTGCTCATCGGCTAC
The DNA here is from genome assembly GCF_040628575.1 of Streptomyces sp. NPDC006393. Classification (NCBI taxonomy): domain Bacteria; kingdom Bacillati; phylum Actinomycetota; class Actinomycetes; order Kitasatosporales; family Streptomycetaceae; genus Streptomyces; species Streptomyces sp. NPDC006393. Next base: position 156,961 of record NZ_JBEXZD010000001.1, on the reverse strand, counting down.
TTCGGCGTGATGGTCGCGATCGGCCTCTGGTCGCACAAGCGGGTGGACGATGTCAGCGACTTCTTCACCGCGGGCGGCAAGATGCCCTGGTGGCTGTCCGGCATCTCGCACCACATGTCCGGCTACAGCGCGGTGATGTTCACCGGGTACGCGGGCATCGCCTACACCTACGGCGTCACCTCCTTCATCACCTGGTCGTTCCCGATCGCGCTGGGCATCGCCATCGGCTCGAGACTGTTCGCGCCGCGCATCAACCGGCTGCGCTCCCGGCTGCGTGTGGCCTCGCCGCTGGAGTACCTGAAGAACCGCTACAACCTCTCCACCCAGCAGGCGCTCGCCTGGTCCGGGATGCTGCTGAAGATCGTGGACGTGGGCGCCAAGTGGGCCGCGATCGCGACCCTGCTGTCCGTGTTCACCGGCGTGAGCCTCAACCAGGGCATCCTCATCACCGGCGCGATCACCGCCGTGTACTGCACCATCGGCGGCCTGTGGGCGGACGCGCTGACCGAACTCGGCCAGTTCGTCATCCAGTTGCTGGCCGGCCTGTCGATGTTCGTCGCGGTGGTCCTGAAGCTGAACGACAAGGGCATCGGCTTCCTCGGCGCCTGGGACGAACCGGCCCTGCACGGCCACGGAAAGCCCCTCGTCGGCCCCTACGGCACCGTCTTCCTGCTGGCGTTCCTGTTCATCAAGCTCTTCGAGTACAACGGCGGCATGCTCAACCAGGCCCAGCGCTACATGGCGACGGGCAGCGCCCGCGAGGCCGAACGCTCGGCGCGCCTGTCGGCGATCCTGTGGCTCGTCTGGCCGGTCGTCCTCTTCTTCCCGATGTGGATGTCCCCGCTGCTGGTGCACGCGCAGAAGCCGGACGGCTCCGACTCCTACGCCCTGATGACCGAGCAGCTCCTTCCGCACGGCCTGCTGGGCCTGGTCATCGTGGGCTTCTTCTCCCACACGATGGCCATGTGCTCCTCCGACGCCAACGCCATCGCGGCCGTCTTCACCCGGGACGTGGCGCCGGTGCTGTCGCGACGGGCGCGGGCCTGGGGCGAGCGCAGCGGCCTGGTCGCCGCCCGGGTGACGACGGTGGTCTTCCTCGGCCTGTCGATGGCCGTCGCCACCCAGGTCAACTCGCCCACCTTCAAGGACATCATCACGGTCGTCATCAAGTGGGTCGCGGGCCTGATGGGCCCGATCGCCATCCCGATGATGCTCGGCCTGCTGCGCACGTTCCGCCGCTCCGGCCCGACGGCCGCGCTCACCAGCTGGGCCGCCGGACTGCTCGCCTTCTGGCTGGTGAACTACCCGATCAACTGGAACGTGGACGGCGGCGTACCGCTCCAGTACCAGGTGTCGGTGCCGCTCGCGGTGTCCCTGGTCCTCTACATCGCCATCGGCTATGTCAGGCCGGAGGACACCCCCGAACGGCTCGCGATCATCGAGCTGGTCAACACCGACGGGGACGGCGACGGCACCTCGGCGGGCGCGGTGGCGGTCCCGGCACAGGCCGGAGCGGGCGACGACGTGGTGGGCACCCAGCCGTCGTAGGACCCCTCAGGCCCCGTGACGCCCGAGGACTTCCGAGGCCCCGCGCGGATACCTGGCCAGCCAGCCCGGAGCCGATCCGGCGGGCCCGTGCAGCGCGGGCCCCTGGGTCATCTCCATCGCGAAGTCGTCCGCGAGGACCAGCAGGGTGGGACGGCCCTCCAGCTCGGCCAGCCAGGCCGGCGGGAGGGCCGTCTCGCCGTGCAGGGCGCCGAGCAGCCCGCCGGTGAGGGCGCCCGCCGCGCCCGAGGGACCGCTCTGGTTCACCGCCAGGCACAACCCGTGCCGTACGTCCTCGCCGACGAGCGCGCAGTACACGGCGACGGCCAGCAGCCCCTCCGCCGTACCCGCCCCGGCCAGCTCCTCCACCCGGACCGGGGTGGGCATGCCCTGGCGCACCGCGCCCAGCGCGTGCTGGAGGGCGTCCGACACCGGCTCGTGCCCGGGCCGTACGGCGAGCAGCGCCAGCGCCTTCTGCACGGCGCCGTCGAGCCCGTCGCCACGGGCGAGACCGTGCACGATCACGGCGTACGCCCCCGCCGCGAGACAGGCCGTCGGATGCCCGTGGGTCTGTGCGGCGCACTCCACGGCCAGTTGCACGACCAGCTGCGGCTCCCACCCGACGAGCAGCCCGAACGGCGCGGACCGGGCGGCCGCCTCCGGCCCGGCCTCCCCGGGGTTCTTGGGAACGTCCAAGGTGCCCATGGTGTCGTCCCCGAGCCCGGCGAGCAGCGCCCGCGCCGGGTCCCTGCGGGCGTACAGCCACTCCTCGCGGGCCAGCCATCCGTCGTCCTTGCGGCGCTCGTCGGGCCCCCAGTCCCACTGGGTCGCCGCCCACCGCAGGTAGGCCCGGTGCAGATCGGTCGGCGGATGCCAGGCTCCGGTGTCGCGCCGCACCTGCGCCCGGATCAGTCCGTCGACGGAGAAGAGCGTGAGCTGGGTGAAGTGCGTGACGGCACCGCGCCGCCCGTGCGCGGGCACCAGGTCCACGACCCCTTCGGGGCCGTGCGCCTCCCGGATCGCGTCGAGCCCCAGCCCGTCCACCGGCGACCCGAGCGCGTCCCCCAGGGCCACCCCGAGCAGCGTGCCCCGCACCCGGCTCCGGAAGTCCTGCTGCTCGCCGCGTCCCCAGACGGCACCCGACGTCGCGCTCACCCCGACCTCCCTCACGGCACCGTCCGTACGTACGACGCCCAGCACTGTAATCGAACGGGAAGGGGCCGTTCGAGTGACGGAGGGGCACATCCGGCCGGGCCGTCGCCGCTCATCTCGCGTAACGCGCCCGGACGGCGTCGCGGGCGGCGGCGACCGCCGCCAGGCGGGGGGCGAGACGGGACCGGTCGGCTTCTGGGCTGTGCAGCAGCACGGTGAGGACGCCGGCGAGCTCCGCGAGGTCGTCCCACGCCGGTCCGGCGGCCAGTACACCGGTCAGGGCCCGGTCGGCCGCCTCCCAGTCACCCAGGCCCCACCCCGTGATGCACCGCCCCATCAGGTGCTGCGCCGCGTCCAGTGCGGCGCCGGGCACCAGCCGTACCAGTTCCCGCCACAGCGCCGCGGCGGCGCCGCAGCCCTCGAACCTGCTCACGGTCAGAGCCAGTTGGTAGGTCCCGGACACCGGATCGGACACGCGCAGCCCTTCCGCGCTCCGCCGGGCCTCGGCCTGCCGGCCGGTGTGCCGGTGCGCCACGGCCCACAGGATGTCCATGTCTTCGTCGTCCGACGGCGCCGTCCGCCGGGCGTCGGCCAGCCGGGCCAGCGCCTCCTCCCACCGGTCGCCGAGCATCAGCAGCTCGATCGCCTTCGCCCGTGCCCAGTCCGCCGCTTCGTCCAGTGCGACGCACCGGTCCAGGTCGGCCACGGCCTGGTCGGTCCGGCCGGTCGCGAGGCAGGCGAGGGCGCGCTGCCGGTACGCCCAGCCGTAGTCCGGGGCGATGGCCAGCGCCCGGTCCAGGAAACGGAAGGCGTCGGCGTGCTCGGAGCGGGCGCGGTGGGTCGCTCCGAGACCGGCCAGCGCGTCGGCGTGTTCCGGCTCCCGGGCCAGCAGCCCTCGGTAGAGCGCGATCGCCTGGTCATGGCCTTCCGTGATCCGGTACAGGTCGGCCAGTTCGAGCCCGACCCAGTCGGCGTCCGGATCCGCGTCGACCGCGCGTTGCAGGTCCTCGAACATGCCGCCCTGGTCTCCCAGCCCGTCCCTCGCCCGGGCCCGCATCACCAGCGCCCAGGAGTAGCCGGGATCCAGTTCCACGGCACGGGTGAGATCGGCCAGCCCCTCCTCGGTCCGGCCCAGTTCGAGCAGGGCGGCGCCCCGGCTCGCCAGGGCCGACTCATGGCCGGGGTCGAGCGACACGGCCCGTCCGAGCTCGGTGACGGCCTCCTCGTAGCGGCCGGCGATCCGGTAGGAGTCCCCCCGCTCGGACGCGACCCACGCGGAGTCGGGCGCGAGGGAGACCGCCCGGTCCAGGTCGGCGAACGCCTCGTCCCATTCCTCCCGGGTCCGGCGCAGCCGAGCCCTTCTCACCAGCGCCCACAGGTAGTCCTCGTCGAGGCTCAGCGCCTGGTCGAAGTCGGCGAGCGCGACGTCGTACCGCCCGAGCGCGTGCCCGCACGCCGCCCGGGAGGCCAGCGGGTACGCGTCGGTCGGGTCGAGGGCGCAGGCCCGGTCGCACTCGTGCAGCGCCTCCTCGAACCGGCCGAGGAGGCGCAGGGTCTCCCCTCGCTCGGCGATGATCCACGCCGTGTCGGGAGCCAGCTCGTCGGCGCGGTCGAAGGCGGCCAGCGCTCCCGGGAAGTCGGCCAGCAGCACGAGGGTGGCGCCCCGGCCGTAGTGGGCCCGGACGAGCTCGGGGTCCAGCTCCACCGCCCGGTCGTACTCGGCCAGTGCCCGCCGGTACTCACCGTCGTACCGGAGTTCCCTGCCCCGCACCGCGTGGGCCGCGGCCCGGCCGCGGGCGCCCAGACCGGGCCGCGCCAGGAGCAGGTCCATGGCCGTGAGCAGCCCGGCCGTCTCGTCGGACAGGGCCTCCCCCAGGCGCCGCCCCCATTCCTCCAGAACGGCGCTGTCCGTGACGTCCCCCGCGTCCTGGAGCATCCGCGCCCACCGGCCGCCGAGCACACGGTCCTCGCGGCAGGCCAGGACCAGGTCCCCCAGCGCCTCACCGAGGGCCGTGAGGCGCCGGGCGCACAGCAGGTGGTACGTCTCCTCCAGGCGCGGCTCGCGCCAGTTCTCCTGTTCCCACCGCTCATCGGGCCGCAGGTCCCGCGCCGCCTGGGCGCGCCAGCCGGCGAAGACCTCCGCCAGCCGCTCGTGCCGTTCCGCCCAGCCGCGCGGGGACAGCCGGCGCTGCAACCGCAGCATCGGTGCGCGGACGAGGTCGTGGTACCGCAGCCCGTCGCCCCGCTCGGTGACGAACGGCATGCCGCGCAACCATGCGAAGAGGGGTGCGGCCTCTTCCCCGGAGCAGTCCACCGCCGCACGGAACACGTCCGCGTCCAGCCGTCGGGGCAGCGCGCCGGCGAGGGCCGCCGCCCGTCGTACGGGGTCCTGTTCCCACTTCAGGAAGCGTTCCACGGCCGTCGCGCTCGGGTCGTCCACGTCCTCACGGCCGGTGGGCCGGGCCTCGGCGAGCGTGGAGACGAGCACCGGCAGTCCTCCGGTGAGGCGGATCACCTCCTCGACGACCGGTTCCGCCACGACGCCCTTGCCGGCGAGGAGACCTCGCGCCTCGCCGTCCGTGAACGGCCCGAGGGGCACCTCCTGGACGAAGTCGGCGAAGCCGCTCCAGCGGGCGGGGTCCAGGCGGCGCTGACCGGCGGTGACCACGACGACGTTCGCGGGCAGCGATCCGGCGTAGCGGTCCGTCGCCATCACGTCGTGCAGCCACCCGTCCAGGAACGGGGCCGTCACCTCGTACGTGTCCAGAACCAGGACGGCCCACGGCACCTGGGCGGCGATGTCCGTCAGCTCGGCCAGCAGCACCGGCGTGAGGCTCTGCTCGGGTGACAGAACGAGTTGCACGTCGTCCTGGCTCCGGAAGCGCGCGCTCAGGCCGGCCCGTAACCGGTCCGCTCCCTGGGCGAGCCGGGCGGCGTCGACCGCCCCGACGAAGGGGCCGGCGCCGGGCAGCAGCCCGATGCCCGCGAGGCCCAGCCGTACCGCCGTCGTGCTCGCCGCGGACGGGCCCTCGGCCTGCGGTGCCAGCCCGGCCACCGCCGCCTCGGCCTCGTGCCGGCGTTCCCGGTGCGCGGCCAGCAGGCGTTCCAGTTCCTTGCACCGAAAGCCGCGGGAGGCGAACTGGCGGCCGATCGCCGCCATCGCCTCCGGCACGCTGCCGACGCTCTCGTCCACGTACGCCGTCAGGGCCCCGCGCTCCCGGGCGATCTGCTCCAACTCCCTGACCAGGAAGGTCTTTCCGACCCCCGCGTCGCCGTGCACATGGAACAGGAACCGGTGCCGCTCGTCCTCGGGCGGGAAGTCGAAGTTCTCCCGGAAGGCCGCCCGTTCGGTGTTCCGGCCCACGAACCCGGTGCGTCTGCGCTGCCGGATCAGCTCCTGCATGGACCGCCGCGCGTGCGCCATCCCCGTACGCCCTCCCGTAGCCCGGCTCCGCCCGTCCCCGGTCATTGTGGCGCAGCGCCGCGTGATCAGTGGGCCGGTGGGGTTCCGCGCCCGCTACCGGACGACCACGACCCTCGTCCCCTTGGACGCGAACGCCCACAGTGCGGCCCCGTCGGCCTTGGGCGTGCGGATGCCGCCCGTCTTGGCGCCGGAGGCGGCGGGCGGGGGCGAGGAACCGTCCACGGCGTTGCTGAAGGCGATGAAGACGCCCGACTTGCCCGCGAAGTACGTGATGTGCTCGATGCGCACCCCGTCGGAGCCGGTGGTGGCGGCCACCCGCTGGGAGATCGCGTAGGCGCCGGGGTCCGGGCTGACCGTGCCCGGCCAGACCGGGAAGGTGCGGGTCGGCTTGTCGCTCTCGTCGACCAGCCACGCTCGCTTGCGGCCCAGCGAGTACACGATGCGGCGGCCCGTTCCCGAGGCCGCCGGAACCGCCGGGGGCGCGGTGTGCTTGGGGGGAGCGGCCGAGTGGTGCGCGCCCGCGGAGGCCGAGGCGCGCGGGTGCGCGGCCGTGGCCACGGGGTGCGGACCCTGGTCGGCCTGTACCGCCAGTACCGCGACCGCGGCGACCGCTCCCGCGGTCAGGCCGCCGACCCAGGCCCACGAGGGTATTCGGGCAGGCATGGGCACGCATCTCCTCGGCTACTCGGCTACTCGCCCCCGCAACAGCCGGATCATCGTACTGTGGGCGGCCTCCCCCGCCGGTGCGGCGCCGTTCAGTCCAGCACCGGAAGCAGTTCCGGCAGGTGGCCGTCGGACGCCGCCGCCGCCCGCTGCCGCTCCTCGGGGACCTCGCCGTAGACCGTCGTCCGCGGCTTCGCGGGCCGGCCGGCCGCCGCGGCCACCGCCACCAGGTCCTTGACCGACTTGTACGAGCCGTAGGAGGAGCCCGCCATGCGGGAGATCGTCTCCTCCATCAGCGTGCCGCCCAGGTCGTTCGCGCCGGAGCGGAGCATCTCCGCCGCACCCTCCGCGCCCAGTTTCACCCAGCTCGTCTGGATGTTGGGGATGTGGGGGTGCAGCAGGAGGCGGGCCATCGCGGTGACCGCGCGGTTGTCGCGCACCATCGGGCCGGGACGGGCGATGCCCGCGAGGTAGACGGGGGCGTTGGTGTGGATGAAGGGCAGCGTCACGAACTCCGTGAAGCCGCCGGTGCGCTGCTGGATGTCCGCGAGTGTGCGGAGGTGCCCGAGCCAGTGGCGGGGCTGGTCGACATGGCCGTACATCATCGTGGACGAGGACCTGATGCCCAGTTCGTGCGCGGTCGTCACCACCTCGATCCAGGTCGCCGTCGGCAGCTTGCCCTTGGTCAGCACCCAGCGGACCTCGTCGTCGAGGATCTCCGCCGCCGTGCCGGGGATGGTGTCCAGGCCCGCCGCCTTCGCCTCCGTCAGCCATTCGCGGATCGACATGCCGGTGCGGGTCGCGCCGTTCACCACCTCCATCGGCGAGAACGCGTGCACATGCATCCCGGGGACGCGCTCCTTCACCGCCCTGGCGATGTCGAAGTACGCCGTGCCGGGCAGGTCCGGGTGAATGCCGCCCTGCATGCAGACCTCCACGGCGCCCACGTCCCAGGCCTGCCGCGCACGGTCCGCGACCTGTTCCAGGGAGAGGGTGTACGCGTCGGCGTCCGTCCTGCGCTGCGCGAAGGCGCAGAAACGGCAGCCCGTGTAGCAGACATTGGTGAAGTTGATGTTGCGCGTGACAATGTAGGTCACGTCGTCGCCCACCGCCGACTTCCGTACGTCGTCCGCGACCTCGCACAGGGCGTCCAGCGCCGGGCCGTCCGCGTGCAGCAGCGCCAGCGCCTCGGCGTCGGTCAGCCGCGTGGGATCGCCGGCCGCCGTGCGCAGCGCCTGCCGTACGTCCGTGTCGATGCGCTCCGGCGCCATGCCGGGCGCCGCCGCCTCGCGCAGGGCGTCCCAGTCGCCGTAGACCTCGTCGAAGTCGTCCCGGCGGTCGGCGGTGCGGCCCTCGGTGTCGATGGTGCGGTGCAGGTCGGTGCGGCCGGTCGCGGTGAAGGCCTCGTCCGGTTCCTGCCAGGGGCGGCCCTCGACGGTCGCGTCCTCGCGGGCCAGGCCCGTCTCCGGGTCCGCCAGGGCGCTCACGTGCGGGCGCAGCCTCGGGTCGAGCCAGGGTTCGCCGCGCCTGACGAACTCCGGGTAGACGCAGAGGCGTTCACGCAGTTCGAACCCCGCGGCGGCCGAGCGTTCGCGCAGAAGGTCGATCTGCGGCCAGGGACGCTCCGGGTTGACGTGGTCGATGGTGAGCGGCGAGACACCGCCCCAGTCGTCGATGCCGGCACCGATGAGGCGCTCGTACTCGGCGTCCACCAGGTTGGGCGGGGCCTGGAGGCAGGCGCTCGGGCCCATGATGTGCCGGGCGACGGCGACCGTGGCGACGAGGTCGTCCAGCTCCGCGTCCGGCATGCCGCGCATCGCCGTGTCCGGCTTGGCGCGGAAGTTCTGGATGATCAGCTCCTGGATGCCGTGGTGGGCGCGGGCGACCTTGCGGAGGGCGAAGAGGGACTCCGCGCGCTCCTCGTACGTCTCGCCGATGCCGATCAGGATCCCGGAGGTGAACGGCACGGAGGAACGGCCGGCGTCCTCCAGCACGCGCAGCCGTACGGCGGGTTCCTTGTCCGGGGAGCCGTGGTGGGGGCCGCCGGGCTCGGACCACAGGCGGGTCGCGGTCGTCTCCAGCATCATGCCCATGCTCGGCGCGACGGGCTTGAGCCGCTGGAAGTCCGTCCAGGTCATGACGCCGGGGTTGAGGTGCGGCAGGAGGCCCGTCTCCTCCAGGATGCGGACGGAGACGGCGCGGACGTAGGCGATGGTGTCGTCGTAGCCGTGCGCGTCGAGCCACTCGCGCGCCTCGGGCCAGCGGTCCTCCGGCTTGTCGCCGAGGGTGATCAGGGCTTCCTTGCAGCCGAGTTCGGCGCCCCGGCGGGCGATGTCGAGGACCTCGTCGGGGGACATGAACATCCCGTGGCCGGCGCGGCGCAGCTTGCCGGGGACGGTGGCGAAGGTGCAGTAGTGGCACTTGTCCCGGCACAGCCGGGTCAGCGGGACGAAGACGCTCCTGGAGTAGGTGATCACGCCGGGACGGCCGGCGGCCTCCAGCCCCGCGTCCCGTACCCGGGCGGCGGAGGCGGCGAGGTCGTCGAGGTGCTCCCCGCGGGCCTGGAGCAGCACGGCCGCCTCGGAGACGTCGAGGGCGACGCCGTCGCGGGCCCGCCTGAGGGCGCGACGCAGCGAGTTCTCGGTGGGTCCGGTTCCGGGGGCCGCGGAAGTCGTCATCCTCCGAGCATACGATCGCGGTGATCGACGGCCCGGTGTCCGGCGCTCCGCCCGGTCCGCGTCCTTCTCCGCCCGGTCCGCGTCCTTCTCCCCCGAAGGCGCCGGGCGCGCTCCCGAGACGCCGGGCAGCCGGAAGCCGCCGGTCTCCTTGCCGTACGCGGACGTTCACCGCGCAAGAGGAAGGTCGCACGCACCACCCCTGCACCACCCCTGCCCCGCCATCCACGACACCTGGGAGCAGCAGCATGTGCGCGGACGACCACGACCAGGAGATCGGCAGACGCGCTCTGCTCATGACGGGCGCCGCCGCGGCGCTTACGTTGGGAAGCGTGACCTTCGCGAGTGGCGCCGAAGCCGCGGACGGCGAGCAGCGGACCCGGACGATCCGCGGCACCCTGCCGGCCGGCTCACCGGACTACGTGTACGTTCCGGTGGAAGTGCCGCCCGGCGTACGGGAGATCCGGGTCGCCTACACCTACGACAAGCCGTCCGTCCCGGCCGGGAACCCGGGCAACGCCCTGGACATCGGCATCTTCGACGCGCACGGCACCGGGCTCGGCGGCCGTGGCTTCCGCGGCTGGTCGGGCGGGGCCCGCTCCGAGTTCTTCGTCCGCGCGGACGACGCCACCCCCGGCTACCTCCCCGGGCCGGTCACCCCGGGCACCTGGCACATCGCGCTCGGCCCCTACACCGTGGCGCCGCAGGGCCTGTCGTACGAGATCACCGTCACGCTCACCCACGGCGAGCCCGGCGAGACCCCCCGCCCGGTGTACCCGCCCGCCCGGGCCAAGGGCCGGGGCCGCGCCTGGTACCGGGGCGACTGCCACCTCCACTCCTGGTACTCCGACGGCCGCCGCACCCCCGCCGAGATCGCTGCGCTGGCGCGGGCGGCCGGACTGGACTTCGTCAACACCTCCGACCACAACACCAACTCCTCCCATCCGCACTGGGCCGACCAGGCGGGCGACGACCTGCTGATCCTGCTGGGCGAGGAGGTGACGACGCGCAACGGCCACGTGCTGGCCCTCGGCACCGACCCCGGCACCTTCGTGGACTGGCGCTACCGGGCACGCGACCACCGCTTCGGCCGCTTCGCCCACGCCATCCGCCGGGCCGGTGGCCTCGTCGTCCCCGCGCATCCGCACGCCACCTGCGTCGGCTGCGCCTGGAAGTTCGGTTTCGGGGAGGCGGACGCGGTGGAGGTGTGGAACGGCCCGTTCACACCCGACGACGAGGTGGCGCTGGCGGCGTGGGACGCGATGCTGGTGGCGTCCGTGCGGCAGGGCCGGGAGTGGATCCCGGCGATGGGCAACAGCGACGCCCACCGCCCGCCGGACGCCGTGGGCACCCCCCAGACGGTCGTCCTGGCCGACGACCTGACCCGGGAGGCCGTCCAGGAGGGCATCCGCGCGGGCCGCTCGTACGTGGCCGAGTCGCGGCACGTGTCGCTCACCTTCACGGCGAGCGGCGGCCGGGGCGAGCACGCCGGCATCGGGGAGCGGCTGCGGGTGAGCGAGGACACCCCGGTGACGGTCCGCCTGGAGGCCTCGGGTGTCCCGCGCTGCACCGCCCGCCTGGTGACCGACCAGGGCGTGCTGCTGACCAGCGACCCGTTCCCGGTCTCCGGCTCCGGGGTGGTCGAGTGGCGGACCACACCGGCGTACGCGGCGTACGTCCGGGCCGAACTGCGGCACGAGACGGCGGCGGGGCCGCTGCCGGGCGTGATGGCGGCCTTCACGAACCCGATCTTCCTCGGCCCGGAGCAGCCCTGGGAGCCGGCGTCGGGAACGACGTCAGGAGAGGGGTGACAGGAGCGTCATCAGGCGGGAACGCGGGAGGTGTTGTGTGCACCGTGTGATGCCGCACCCGTCGACCTGTGATCGCCGTCTCCCACAGCTGACGCATCTGCCATGAACAAGGCAAACTGGCCTCTTGGTTGTGGAAGGTTCGTCAGGGGCCAGGGGGCAGCGATGGACGGTGTACCGCGAGTGCCTGAACAGCGGGGTCCCGGGGAATCGGCGACGACGCGGTTCGGCGTACTCGGGCCGGTGCGCGCCTGGCGTGGAGAGGAACCGCTGGCCACCGGCTCACCCCAGCAGCGTGCGCTGCTCGCGGCGCTGCTGCTGCGCGAGGGCCGTACGGCGACGGCATCCGAGCTGATCGACGCGCTGTGGGGCGAGGAACCGCCGTCGCAGGCGCTGGCGGCGCTGCGGACGTACGCCTCCCGGCTGCGCAAGGTGCTGGACCACGGGGTCCTGGCCAGCGAGTCGGGCGGCTACGCGGTGCGCGGCCTGCGCGAGGGCGCCCTGGACGTGGCGGTGGCGCAGGACCTGGCCGCCGAGGCGGACAAGGCCCGTGCGGCCGGGGACCTGGGCCGGGCGCGCGAGGCACTGGGGCGTGCGCTGGCCCTGTGGGACGGCGAGACACTGGCGGGCGTGCCGGGTCCGTACGCCGAGGCGCAGCGCGCCCGCCTGGAGGAGTGGCGCCTGCAACTCCTCGAATCCCGCCTGGACATGGACCTGGAGCAGGGCTGCCACGCGGAGGCGGTCTCGGAGCTCACGGCCCTCACGGCGGCCCACCCCCTCCGCGAACGTCTGCGCGAACTGCTGATGCTCGCCCTCTACCGCAGCGGCCGGCAGGCGGAGGCGCTGGCGGTGTACGCCGACACGCGCCGGCTGCTGGCCGACGAACTGGGCGTGGACCCGCGCCCCGAACTGCGCGAACTCCAGCAGCGGATCCTCCGGGCCGACCCGGCGCTGGCGGAACCCTCCGCACCGGCCCCGGAGCCGGCCGCGACCCCGGTACGTCCCGCCCAACTGCCCGCGAGTGTCCCCGACTTCACGGGCCGCGCCTCCTTCGTCGTCGAGCTCAGCGAGGTACTGGCCTCGGCGGAGGGCCGTGTGATGGCGGTGTCGGCGCTGGCGGGAATCGGCGGCGTCGGCAAGACGACCCTGGCGGTGCACGTGGCGCACCAGGCACGGAGCGCCTTCCCGGACGGCCAGTTGTACGTCGATCTCCAGGGCGCCGGCGCGAGGGCGGCCGAACCGGAGACGGTCCTGGGCTCCTTCCTGCGCGCCCTCGGCACGGCGGACTCGGCGATCCCGGACTCCCTGGAGGAACGGGCGGCCCTGTACCGCTCGGTCCTGGACGGCCGCAGGGTCCTCGTCCTGCTGGACAACGCGCGGGACGCGGCCCAGGTCAGGCCGCTGCTGCCGGGCACGGCGGGCTGCGCGGCGCTGATCACCTCCCGGGTCCGGATGGTCGACCTGGCGGGCGCCCACCTGGTCGACCTGGACGTGATGAGCCCGGAGGAGGCGCTGTCGCTCTTCACCAGAATCGTCGGTGAGGAGCGGGTGGCGTCGGAACGGGAGGCCGCGCTGGACGTGGTGGCGGCATGCGGGTTCCTGCCGTTGGCGATCCGCATCGCGGCGTCCCGCCTGGCCTCGAGAAGGACGTGGACGGTCTCGGTCCTGGCGGCGAAGCTGGCGGACGAGCGCCGCCGCCTGGACGAGCTCCAGGCGGGCGACCTGGCGGTGAAGGCCACCTTCGAACTGGGCTACGGCCAGCTGGAACCGGCCCAGGCCCGCGCCTTCCGCCTGCTGGGCCTGGCGGACGGCCCGGACATCTCCCTGGCGGCGGCGGCAGCGGTCCTGGACCTCCCTCCGGAGGACACCGAGGACCTCCTCGAGTCCCTGGTCGACACCTCACTGCTGGAGTCCGCGGCCCCCGGCCGCTACCGGTACCACGACCTGGTCCGCCTCTACGCGCGTGCGTGCGCGGAACGCGACGAACACCCGCCGAGCGAACGGGACGCGGCGATGTCGCGGTTGCTGGACTTCTATCTGGCGACGGCGGCGGGGGTCTACGCGATCGAGCGGCCTGGGGACCGGCTGGTGGATCACCTGGAGCAAACGGTGTTTCCGGGCTTGCGGTTCAGTGACCGCCAAGCAGCGCGGGACTGGCTGTACGCCGAGGCGGACTGCCTGCTGGCCTGCGTGAGCCAGTCGGTGGGCAATGGCGACCTGCGCCGGGCCGTCGACCTCCTCTGGGCTGCGAAAGACCTGGCCGAATCCGGTACGAACGCCCTCGGGTACGGAACAGCCGCGACAGCCGCCCGCGACGCCGCGCGAGCCTGCGCCGACGCCCATGCCGAGGCCAGAGCCCGGGTCACGCTCACCGAGGCCCATCTGGTCGCCGGCCGTTTCGCCCAAGCCGAGGAGGAGGCGGCACAGGCGGCCGCGTTGGTCGTCGACATCGACGACGCCGCCCTGAATTGCTGGGTCCCCAATCACTGCGGTGTGATCGCCGTCTATCGGAATCGACACGCTGACGGCGCCGGCTTTCTTCAGCAGGCCATCAGCAACTTCCGTGCGGACGGCAACCTGGCGGGCGAGGCCAGCGCTCTGTGCAATCTCTCCCGATCGCACCTCGCCATGGGCGACACGGCGAGCGCCATCGACCTCGCGCAGCAGGGTGTCGGGATCTACGACCGGCTCGGCCACACGCTACGAGGTGCGAACGGGCGCTACGCCCTGGGTCTCGCACTCGTCGAGTCCGGCGAACTCGACCAGGCGGCCGCCCAGTTCACCGATGCGCTCGACGTCTTCCGGGAGAGCAGGCAACGGCTCTGGGAAGGCATGACGATCTTCCGCCTCGCCGAGGTGGCTCTCGCCCAGAACAGGCCCGCGCAGGCCGCTGCCCTGGCGGAGCAGTCCCTTGCCATGCTCCGGGGGATCGGCGGTGACTGGCGACGCGGCAACGTGCTGGTCGTGCTGGGAAAGGCACTTCACCAGGTGGGCCAGGCCGACCGCGCCAGGGCCTGCTGGCACGACGCACTGTCGCTCTACGAGGAAATGGGGGCAGCGGAGGCCTCCGAGGTCCGGGCGCTGCTCCTGCCCACGGCTGCTGCCCGGTCCGTCCACTGAGGCGTTCATCATTCGTTTATGCCCTTGCGGCACGCTCGTCCTGTCGAACCGTCGCGTCGGGGGGCAGACGGCTCGCTGTATCAGGCCCGCCACTAGGGTGAGCGGTCCCTACCAGCCCGTCCGGCGACCCTCGGGGGAGTTGCCGGGCGGGCGTCACGACGACAGAGCCACAGGAGTTGAACATCGATGGCCGATGGCAAGAAGACCGACGGCACCGTCACGCCGCTCGACACCCACATCACCGACGCCCCGGCGGACGGTGGCACGGTGAAGCCGCTCGACACCCACATCACCGACGCCTCGGCGGACGGTGGCACGGTGAAGCCGCTCGACACCCACATCACCGACGAAGAGGCCTGACAAAACAGCCATGAACGGGGGATCGGCCGCGGCGGCGCGGAGGGGGGCCGCCGCGGCCGACGCGTACCGGTAGGCGGAACACGGTGGTTCAGGACCTGAGCTGGGCCTCCGGGTCCGCCTCGCAGTGGTCGACCGAGGCAAGGAGGGTCTCGGTGAGCGGGACTCGGACGGTCACCTTGCCCTTGGCCGGTACGGAGACCTCGGGGGACTGGCTGCTCGCCACGTTGGTGTCCACGGCGTTGTAGAAGGTGACCCGGGCCTGGAACGTGGCCGTGCGGCTGTTCGGGTTCGTGATCTCGACCGTCGCGTACGGCCTCTTCTCGGTCGCGCAGCTGATGAGCTTCGCCGTGCCCTCCCTCAGCGTCGTGCCGTTGCTGCCGCCGGAGGGCGTGGAGGTGGGAGTCCGGCGGCGGTTGTAGTAGCCGCCGCTCGTGCTGCCGCTCGTGGTGCTGCTGCCGTAGCTGTCGTCGTCGTCCGTGTCGCCGTACGAGTCGTCGTAGGACGACCCGCCGCCCGATGTCGACGACGAGCTGTCGTGGTCCTGGTGGGAGCTGCTGCAACCGCCGCCCCCGCCGCCGCTGTGGTGACTGTGGCTGTGGCCGTGGCCCCGGGAGAAACCCGTGAGTGCGAGCACCACGATCGCCAGTACCGCCGTGAATCTGAGTCTGCGCCCCCGAACCTGCATGCGATCACCATATCGGCGCACCGGATCTTCCGTCGGCGGTCGCGTGGCGGGCCGGCGACACAGCGAGTAGCGTCCTGTGCGTGGACGGTGACGACGAGAGCCGTTCACCTGGACCGACGGCCGCCGTCCGAGCCCCTTCCGTGAACCCCGTGCGACGGCCGTCACCCCATATCCGCACGGAAATTCCACACGGAAGTCCGAGACGGAAGTTCCACATTCCGTGCGCGGGTTCAGGCCGTGCGCGCGGTGCCCGTTCCCTTCTCCGCGTCGAGGGCGTACACGCAGCGGTCCTTGCTGCACGCGTAGACGACGCCGTCCCGGACCACCGGGGAGCCGGTGATCTCGCCGCCGGTCGCCAGCTTCCAGCGGAGGCGGCCGTCGTCGGCCTTGAGGGTGTAGAGGAGGTGGTCCGTCGAGCCGAAATGGATGCGGCCCTCGGCGACCGCCGGGGAGCCGACGATCTCGCCGCCCGCCTGGAAGCGCCACTTGGGCGTGCCGGTCACCGCGTCCAGGGTGTAGAGGCCCTTGCCGCTGCCGACGTGAACATGGCCGGCCGCGACCAGGACCGGGTCGACGGAGGCGCGGGACTCGGTGGCGATGCGCCAGCGGTCGCGGCCGTCGGTGGCGTCGAGGGCGTAGACCGTGCCGAGGTAGTCGGCGAGGTAGATCCCGCCGCCGGTCACCGCGGGGCCCGGGGCGAAGGCCGGGGGGCAGAGGAAGACCGCGGGGGCCTCGAAGTGCCAGCGGACGTGGCCGCTCGCCACGTCGAGGGCCAGGACCCGGGTGCCGGCCGAGACGTAGACGTAGCCGTCCGGGGCCGGGGTGACGCGCACCGGCACTCCGCCGCAGGAGGCCGCGTCGCCGATGGGGTACGACCAGCGCTCCTCGCCGGTACGGGCCTCCAGGGCGCGCAGGCGGGCGTCCTGCCAGACGTAGACCGTGCCGTCGTGGACGGCGGGACCGGCCTCGGCCGACTCGAAGTCGCTCTGGCAGCCGGTGATCTCCCACAGCTTCTGGCCGCCGGCGGCCTCCCAGGCCTGGACGCCGCCGCCGCGGGTGCCGGTGACGACCGTGCCCCGGTCGGCCCGCAGCGAGTACACCCAGGCGTCCGTCTGGAGGCGCCACAGGTCGGTGCCCTCACGGGCGTCCAGCGCGAAGAGGGTGGGGCCGTCGGAGGCGTGGATACGGCCGTCCGCCACGGCCATCGACCAGGCGACGTCGCGGGTCTTGAAGCTGCGCCGGCCGGTGGCCACGTCCAGGGCGTGCACCTCGAAGGAGGTGACGTAGACGAGGTCGCCGGCGACGGACGGGGTGCCCCAGACGTCGTTGGACATGCGGAAGCGCCAGGGGCGCCAGCCGGTCGCGGTCTCCGGGGGCGCGGGCGGTGCGGACGGCGACGGTGATGCCGGCGATACGGCGGGGTCGGCGCCGTTGACGCCGTGGTGGGCGCCGTGGTGCCTGGTCCAGGAGGCCGCCAGGGCCGCTTCCGGCGGGGGTGCCTTGACGGCCGCGGCGGCGCGGACGTCGGCGACGCGCGGGCCGGGTCCGATGGGCACCTGGGCGCCGGCCAGCCGTACGGGACCGGAGTCGGGTGAGCCGACGGGGGCGGGCACGGCCGGCATGGGCGGCATGTGGGGGGACGGGACGACCGGGTCGTGCGAGGGCGGAGGCGGCGGCGCCGGGGGCCGGACGGTGCTGCGCGGGCCGGCCGAGGTGGGCTGCGGGGCCGGGCGGCCGCCGCGGCGGGACTCGATGAGGCCGACCGCCCGCTCGGGCAGCCAGGCCGAGGCGGTGCCGCTGTCGTCGGAACCGGAGCCGAAGAGGTGGGGGGCGAGCTGGGCCTGGAGGTCGGCCGGGGTGGGGCGGGCCGTGGCCTCCATCTGCATGCAGGACTCGATGAGCGGACGCAGCTCGTCCGGGAGGCCTTCGAGGTCGGGACCCTCGCGCAGCAGCATGAAGACCGTCTCGACCGGGTTGGCGCCGTGGAAGGGGGCGTGGCCGGTGGCGGCGAAGACGAGCGTGGAGCCGAGCGAGAAGACGTCGCTGGCGCCGGTGACGCTGCGGGAGTCCTTGGCCTGCTCGGGGGACATGTACGCGGGCGTGCCGACGGCGACGTTCGTCATGGTCAGACGCGTGTTCGAGACGCCGGACGCGATGCCGAAGTCGATCACGCGGGGCCCGTCCTCGACCACGAGCACGTTGGACGGCTTCAGGTCGCGGTGGACGAGCCCGGCGCCGTGGATGGACTGGAGCGCCTCGGCGACGCCCGCCGCGAGCCAGCGCACCGCCTGGACCGGGAGCGGCCCGCACTCGGTCACTATCTCCTCGAGGGAGGGAGCGGGGACATAGGCGGTGGCCAGCCAGGGCACGGCGGCGCGCGGGTCGGCGTCGACGACCGCGGCCGTGTAGAAGCCGGAGACCGCCCGCGCGGCCTCGACCTCGCGGGTGAAGCGCACCCGGAACAGCTGGTCCTCGGCCAGCTCGGTGCGGACCGTCTTGATCGCCACCCGTCGGCCGGACGCCGAGCGCGCGAGATAGACCAGCCCCATGCCGCCGGCCCCCAGCCGTCCCAGCACCTCGAACGGCCCGATCCGCCGCGGATCGTGCTGCGTCAGCTGATCCACCACTTGCCTGCCACCTCCCCGTACGAGCCGCGCCACCTCCATGTGCACGCGGCCCCCGTGCAGCGTCTCACCACCGCACCGCCGCGGCGGCACGCACCCCGATTCTTCCTGGCCGGGGCGCTGGTTGCGAACCCGCCGACGAAACGGGATGTCTCGCCGCAAACCGGCCGCAATTCGGCCGCACACCGATCGTTTCCCGCCGTCGAGACGCCGGTTACCGCCCGGTTGACACCGCTCACCTCTCCAGTACCGCGAAGGACGCCCCCTGATTGTCGACCACGACGGCCACGGTCCCGTAGGACGTCTCGAATGGTGACACCTGCGTCCGGCCGCCCAGCCGCGCGACCGCGCCCAGGGCGGCCTCGAGGCCGGCGACCCGGAAGTGGACGAGGAAGTGGGGCGGCATCTGGGCGGGGAAGACCTCCGCGACCGCCGCGCGGCCGAAGTCGGGGCGGGCGTCCCCGCCGAACAGGGCCTCGTGGAAGAGGCCGCCGTAGAAGGTGTCGGCGGCCTCGGTGTCGCGGGTGTACAGCTGGACCCAGTCGAAGGCGCCCGGCTGGTGCCGCCTGCCGAAGCCCGGGCGCCGCCCGGGCTGCCACAGACCGAAGACGGCGCCCTCCGGGTCCGCGGCCAGCGTGGCCGTGCCCGCGGGACCGACCCTCCAGGGCCCGCCGACGACCTGGCCGCCCGCCGCCCGGATCCGCTCGCCCAGCACCCCGGCGTCCGGGGTGGAGAAGTACACCGTCCAGACCGTGGGCATCCGGCCGTCCGTCTTACGCGTGAGCGCCGCGACCGGCTCCCCGCCCAGCCGGGCCGGTACGGAGTCGCCGTACGCCTCCCCCACCCCGAAGGTCCACCCGAAGAGCTCACCGTAGAACCGCTTTCCCGCCTCGACGTCGGGAAGCTGCGCGTCCACCCAGCACGGGACGCCCTCTGCGTATGCGGATGCCCTGTTTTCGGCCATGTCGTCAACGTAGCGGGGCCGCCCGCACCCCGCAGACCAGGCACACCAGCCCCTTTTCACCCCCGCACCCCATTTGCAGTCGGCCGAATCGCGCTCCCATCACCCCTCGGTAAGCTGACGACATGACAGGACAAGTGCGTACCGTCGACGGCCGTGTGGCCGGGCGCCGCGGGCAGGCGACCCGGCAGAAGCTGCTCGACTGCCTCAGCGAGATGCTCAGCTCATCCCCCTACCGGGACGTCAAAGTCATCGACGTCGCCCGGAAGGCGGGTACTTCGCCCGCCACCTTCTACCAGTACTTCCCGGACGTCGAGGGCGCCGTCCTGGAGATCGCCGACCAAATGGCCAGCGAGAGCGCCGCGTTGACCGAGGTGCTCCAGGGCCGTTCATGGGTCGGCAAGGCCGGCTGGCAGACGGCCCAGGAACTCGTCGAGGGCTTCCTGGACTTCTGGCGCCGCAACGACGCGATCCTGCGCGTGGTCGACCTCGGGGCGGCCGAGGGCGACAAGCGCTTCTACAAGCTCCGAATGAAGATCCTGAACTCGGTGAACAATTCTCTTGCGGATTCGGTTGCCGAACTCCAGTCCAAGGGCAAGGTCGACAAGGACGTGAACCCGGCCGCGATCGCCGGTTCGCTCGTCGCGATGCTCGCGGCGGTCGCCTCCCATCAGAAGGGCTTCACCTCCTGGGGTGTGAAGCAGGCCGAACTGAAGCCGAATCTGGCACTGTTGGTCCACCTGGGCGTCACGGGGAAGAAGCCGACGAGATAGCCACATCCCGGCCCGGACCCCCACGAGGACACGTCCAGGCCCCAAGTCCTGTCAGGCGGGCGGCGGTCCACTCCGGTGGACCGCCGCCTGCTGCGTTGTACGGCGCCCTGTGCCGCACACCGCGATACTCGGCTCATGAACACGGATCTTGATGAGCTGCTGAGGTCGCTGCGCGTCTGGGACCCCGAGGTCACCGAGCTGCCCGGCTTCGATCCGGCCACCGCGCCTCCGGAGCCCCTCCCCCTGTTCGAGCGGTGGTTCGCTCAGGCGGTGGCGGCCGGCGAGCGCGAGCCGCACACGATGTCCCTCGCGACCTCCGACGAGGAGGGCCGTCCGGACGTACGGATCGTGATGCTGCACGGCGCGGACGCGTCGGGCTGGTCCTTCGCCACCCACGCGGGCAGCCGCAAGGGCCTGCACCTGGCCGCCCACCCGCACGCGGCGCTGGCCTTCTACTGGCCGGCGCTGGGCCGCCAGGTCCGGATCCGGGGCCCGGTCACGACGGCCCCGCCCGAGCAGGCCCGGGCGGACCTGCACGCCCGCTCCACGGGAGCGCTGGCCGCGGCCCTCACCGGCCACCAGAGCGAGGTCCTGGAGTCCCTGGACGAGCTGACCCGGGCCTCGCAGGAGGCATGGGAGCGGGCTCGGCGCGATCCCGGGGCGGACGTCCCCACCTGGACCCTGTACCGCCTGCGGCCCACCGAGGCCGAGTTCTTCCAGGGCGACCCCCGCCGCCGCCACGTACGCCTTCGCTACCACCGCGCGGGCGACGGCACCTGGTCCCACGAGCTGCTCTGGCCCTGAGCCCTCAGCCCACAGCCCACAGCCCACACAGCCCACAGCCCATAGCCCACAGCCTGAGGCGGTCCTCACTCGAACTCGTACACCGCGAAGTCGGACACCGGCCGATAGCCGATCCGCTGGTACAGCGCGTTGCTGGTGGGGTTGGCGAGGTCGGTGAAGAGCAGCACCTCGGCCGCTCCGGCCTCCAGCGCGGCCCGGCTGACCTCCGCCGTGACGGCTCCCGCGTACCCCCGGCCCCGCAGGTGCGCCGGCGTGTAGACCCCGAGCACACGCGTCTGCCCGGCGACCTCCGGGGTCCTCGCGGCCATGGCGACGGGCGTTCCGTCCGGTGTCTCCCAGAGCATGGCGTCACCGCGCTCGACGCGACCGTCCGCCCACTGCTCCGCGTCCCGCAGGACCGTCTCGCCCACGGCGGTGCAGAACTCCTCGTACCACCGGACGAGCAGCTTCCGGTCCTCGGCTCCCGCCACCCTCGCGCGCCCCGGCGGGACCGGTCGCGGCACGGTCAGCTCGTCCAGCCGGTACAGCCGCATCCGCCTCTGGACCACGGCCCCGGCGCCGGTGTGGCGCTGCCAGGCGGCGGCGAAGGCGGCGGCGGTGTCGCGGTCGGCGTTGACACCGGACAGGGTCCGCCCCGTCCGGGCCAGCTGCCCCGCGAGCGCGTCGGCCTCCTCCTCGGTCAGCGCGGTGAGGGCGATCGCGAAGGGCGGCGTACGGAAGAAGGCGGCGCGCACTCCCGGTGCCCCGTCTCCGCCCAGGACACCGAACTCGGGGTCCTTCTGCGCGTAGAAGTGTCCGCCGTGTGCGCGCAGGTTCTCCGTCACGGTCAGGTGCAGGGTGTGCGGCGCGGGCCGGGAGCGGAGGAACTCTCCGGCGCGGGCGAGGAATTCGTGGACGTCGTCGGTCAAGTGCCAGTCGTCGGATGCCATGCTTCATGGTTCCGTCCGGGGCGCGGGGACGCCTCCGAATTACGGGCCCGTGCCCCGGCTATCCCTCCGGCCGCGGATCCGTGGCCAGTCGTGCGTGCAGGTGGCAGTCGCGGAAGGCGTCGTGGCGGTCCGCCTCCCACATGGCGTCGCGCAGGGTCCCCTCGTACGTGAAGCCGCACCGCTCGGCGACGCGGCACGACACCTCGTGCCCGAGCGCGTGACCCAACTCAAGGCGGTGGATGCCGAGTTCCGTGAAGGCCCAGTCCACGGCGAGCAGCAGCGCCCGTGTGGCGACTCCCCGTCCGCGGGCCTCCGGGAGCACCCAGTAGCCGACCCGCCCGGTCCGCAGGGGGCGGCTGATGGCGCCGATGCTGACGTGCCCGAGCGTCACGCCGGTCGCCTCGTCCGTGACGCAGAAGGGCATGCCCGTGCCGTCGGCGGCGTTCCGCACATGGGCGGTGAGCGACTCGCGCGCGTCGGCCAGGCCCTCCTCCAGGATCAGCGGTGTGTTCCAGCGCCGGAACTCGGGCTCGGTCCGCCCGCGCAGCCAGGTCTCGACGTCGGCCTCGGACTCCGGGTCCCAGACGCGCAGCCGGAGACCGTGCCCGGACAGTACGGGAGCGGGGTCGACGAGGGACGTCTCACGTATATCGGCCATCGGATCATTGTGTCCCAGGCGCCGGCGCCGCGGCGGCCATCATGAGCGACAGTCCCGCTCATCCGTGATCAATCCGCAACCAATTCCGGTCTTGACCGAGACCCATCAACCGGGCACCTGATTACGCTCGCGCACATGGCCGACTCCACGTCCACGACGTCCACCGTTCCCGCACACCGGCGCGCCGGCCACCCCGTCTACGTCGTCGGCGGCGGGCCGGGCGGTCTGGCCGCCGCGTACGCGCTGGGCGCGCGGGGGATACGCGCGGTCGTCCTGGAGAGGTCCGACCGGGTCGGGGCGTCCTGGCGGCGCCACTACGACCGGCTGCACCTGCACACCACCCGCCGCCTGTCCGCGCTGCCCGGTCTGCCGATGCCGCGCCGGTTCGGCAGGTGGGTCTCGAGGGACGACGTGGTGCGGTACCTGGAGAAGTACGCCGAGCACCACGAACTGGAGGTCGTGACCGGTGTCGAGGTCTCCCGCCTGACACGCGCGGCCGACGGCGCCGGCTGGCTGCTGCACGCGACCGGCGGGCGGGAGCTGACCGGCAGCGCGGTGGTCGTCGCCACCGGCTACAACCACACACCGCGGCTGCCCGACTGGCCCGGTCGCATCGAGTACACCGGCGGGCTCGGCGAGCCCCGCAGGCTCGTGCACGCCTCCGACTACCGCAACCCCGAGCCCTACGCGGGCCGTGACGTGCTCGTCGTCGGGGCCGGCAACACCGGCGCGGAGATCGCCGTCGACCTGGCGGAGGGCGGGGCCGCACGCGTACGGCTGTCCGTGCGCACCGTTCCGCACATCGTGCGCCGGTCGACCGCGGGCTGGGCCGCCCAGTACACGGGCGTGCTCTGCCGGCGGCTGCCGGTCGGGCTCGTCGACCGCCTCGCCGGGCCGCTGGCGAAGGTGAGCGTGCCCGACCTGTCCGCGCACGGCCTGCCCCGCCCCGACACGGGCCTGTACTCCCGGGTCCGCGAGGGGGCGATCCCCGTCCAGGACGTCGGTCTCATCGACGCCGTCCGGGAGGGCAGGGTCGAGATCGTGGGCGCGGTCGAGGGGTTCGAGGGCGGCAAGGTCGTGCTCGCCGACGGCGGCCGGATCGAGCCGGACGCCGTCGTCGCCGCCACCGGTTACTCCCGCGGCCTGGAGGACCTGGTCGGCCACCTCGGCGTACTGGACTCCCGCGGCAAGCCGGTCGTCCACGGCCCCCGCACCGCCGCCGACGCCCCCGGCCTGTACTTCACCGGCTTCACGAACCCCATCAGCGGCATGCTCCGCGAACTGGCCCTCGACGCCGAGCGGATCGCCAGGGCGATCGCCAAGGCGGGCGCGAAGGCAGGCGCGAAGGCGGGCGCCAAAACGGGCGCGTAGGCGGGCGGCCGAGCCGGTGAACTAGGCCGCCGCCACCGCGAGTTCCCGCGTGCCCGGACTGCGCCGGATGACCAGGGCCATCAGCGCCGCCGCCGCGCACAGCGCTCCGGCGGCGTACCAGACGACGTCGTACGAGCCGGTCACGTCCCGTACGACACCGCCGATGAAGGCGACCAGGGCGGCGCCGACCTGGTGGGAGGCGAGGACCCAGCCGAAGACGATCGCGCTGTCCTCGCCGTACTGCTCACGGCACAGGGCGAGCGTGGGCGGGACGGTGGCGACCCAGTCCAGGCCGTAGAAGACGATGAAGAAGATCATCGGCGGGTGCACGTTCGGCGCCAGCAGCATCGGCAGGAAGAGCAGGGAGATCCCGCGCAGGGCGTAGTACACCGCCAGCAGGCGGCGCGGCTCGAAGCGGTCGGTGAACCAGCCGGAGGCGATCGTGCCGGCCACGTCGAACACGCCGATGACCGCGAGCAGCGAGGCCGCCGCCGTGATGGGCATGCCGTGGTCGTGGGCGGCGGGCACGAAGTGGGTCTGGATCAGGCCGTTGGTGGAGGCGCCGCAGATCGCGAACGTGCCGGCCAGCAGCCAGAAGGGGCCGGTGCGCACCGCGGAGAACAGGACGGTCACGGCCCGGCGCGCGGCTCCGGGCACCGGCTCGGGCTTCGGCACGAACTCCGCCGCGCCGTACGGCCGTACGCCCACGTCGGCCGGGTGGTCGCGCAGCAGCAGCCAGACGAAGGGGACGACCGCGAGGGCGGCGAGGGAGACCGTGACGGACGCCGGGCGCCAGCCGTGCTTCTCGACGATCCAGGACAGCAGGGGCAGGAAGATCAGCTGGCCGGAGGCGGAGGCCGCGGTGAGGATGCCGGTGACCAGGCCGCGCCGCTCGGTGAACCACCGGTTGGTGACCGTCGCGGCGAAGGCCAGCGCCATCGAGCCGGTGCCGAGGCCGACCAGCAGGCCCCAGCACAGCAGCAACTGCCAGGCGGCCGTCATCCAGACCGTCAGTCCCGAGCCGAGCGCGATCACCGTCAGGGCCGCCGCGACGACCCGCCGGATGCCGAAGCGGTCCATCAGCGCGGCCGCGAAGGGGGCCGTCAGCCCGTACAGCGCGAGGTTGATGGAGACCGCCGCACCGATCGTGCCGCGCGACCAGCCGAAGTCGTGGTTCAGCGGGTCGATGAGCAGTCCGGGCAGGGAGCGGAAGGCGGCGGCGCCGATGATCGTCACGAAGGTGACGGCGGCGACGAACCAGGCGCGGTGGACGCGGTGGGTGCCCTTCCTGCCGGAAGGTGTGCCCTGCGCGGCTGTGGCCGGGGCGGCGGAGTCGGTTGTCTGGGTCACGTCACCAGCTTGCGGTGCCGGGCCGCGCGCATCGAGTGGCCCGAAGGACAGCATTCGAAAGGATCGGGCCACTAGGATCGGGGCATGAGTTCTGCGCAGGAGTTCCGGCCGCACCGCGTCGTCGTCCTCGCCCTGGACGGGCTGCTCCCCTTCGAGCTGGGCATCCCGCACCGGATCTTCGGACGGCCCAAGGACGACGCGGGGCGCCGTCTGTACGAGGTCGTCACCTGCTCGGTCCGGCCGCCGGGGCCGGTGCAGACGGACGCCGACTTCACGATCGAGGTAGCGCACGGTCCGGAGGCCCTGGCCACCGCCGACACCGTGATCGTCCCGGCGTCGTACGAGCTGGGACCGGTGTTCGAGGAGGGCCGGCTGACCGACGAGCTGGCCGCCGCCCTCGCCCGCATCCGGCCCGGCACGCGGCTCGCCTCGATCTGCACGGGGGTGTACGTACTGGCCGCCGCCGGTTACCTGGACGGCCGCCCCGCCACCACCCACTGGGCCGACGCCGAGCACTTCCAGCGGCTCTTCCCGCGGATCGACGTCGACGCGGACGTGCTGTTCATCGACGACGGCGACGTGCTGACGTCGGCGGGGGTCGCGGCCGGCATCGACCTGTGCCTGCACATGGTGCGCCGCGACCACGGCACCGCGGTCGCCAACGACGTGGCCCGCCGCACCGTCGTACCGCCGCACCGCGACGGCGGGCAGGCGCAGTACATCCACCGGCCCGTTCCCGATCCGCAGCTGGCCACCACGACCACCGCGCGGGCATGGGCGCTGGGGCGGTTGCACGAGCCGATCCAGCTGCGCGACATGGCCGAGCAGGAGGCCATGTCCGTACGGACGTTCACCCGGCGCTTCCGCGAGGAGGCCGGGGTCAGCCCGGGGCAGTGGCTCACCCAGCAGCGCGTCGAACGGGCCCGCCATCTGCTGGAGTCCACCGACCTGTCGGTCGACCAGGTGGCGCGGGACGCGGGGTTCGGTACGGCACAGTCGATGCGGCAGCACCTCCAGGCGGCGCTCGGGGTGACGCCGACGGCGTACCGGCGCACGTTCCGCACCACGACGGCCGCCGCGTCCCCGAGGCCCCCGTCCGACACGTGACTGTTGTCCACAGCCTGTGGACAACAGTCACGTGAAGTCCCGCCGCTCCGGTCACGGCGAGTCCGGGTGACGGCGCGCCCATGCCCGCCCCGAGCACGGCACCGCGCGCCGCCATCCGGCTCCGGCGCTCCGGTCCCACCCCCCTCGGCCCTGAAGGGACCGGCCGACGCCGACCTGACGACTCACACTCGTCGAGGGCTTCCGGCAGCGGGGCCCTCGTCGTCCCCTCACGGCGAATCGCTGCCACAAGCGTGATCAAACGGACACGAACCGTCAACAGGCGCTCAGCGATTTACCCGTTATGCCGGTATCACGACGGCCGCGCACGGAAGCACCCCCGGCGCACACCCACTCCACCACCCGGCCATGGGGAGCACCGGGCGTCCAACCCCTCGCACGCCGGCCCGGCGAGCCACACCGCCTCGCACGCCGGCCCGGCGAGCCACACCGCCTCGCACGCCGGCCCGGCGAGCTACACCGCCTCACACGCCGGCCCGGCGCGCTACACCGCCTCGTACGCCAGCCCGTCGAACGCCGGGCCGGTGCGGGTGGCTTGCCCGTAGGCGGTGGCACCCACCGGGGTGGTGCAGGCCGGTGCCGCGCACGACGCCGCCGCGCCGCCAACCGTCGCCGGCGTTCGGGTGCCGCGGGTCGTCGGGGTCGCCGCGGGGGGCGGGGGCGGTGCGCAGCGGTCCAGTTCGCACCAGATGCGCTTGCCCGCGCCCTCGGCGCTCCAGCCCCAGCGGTCCGCGAGGCCGTCGACGAGGGCCAGGCCGCGGCCGTTCGTGGCGTCGTCGCCCGCGCAGCGCGGCACCGGAGCCCGGGTGCTGGCGTCCGCCACCTCCAGGCGCACGGTGGCCGCTTCCGCCGCCGCGCCGGGCAGGGACAGTCTGAGCACGGCCGGAGAGCCGGTGTGCAGAACGGCGTTGGTGACGAGCTCGGAGACGAGCAGGACCAGCGTCTCGGCGAGCGGCTCGTCGGACGCTATCCCCGACCCGGCGAGCCGCGAGCGGGCCCACCTGCGGGCTCGCCCCACTTCCGCGGGGTCGGGCCGGATCTCCAGCTGCACTTGAAGCACCTGCACCGCTCACACCATCCGAACCGGCGGACACATAGCCTCGCGCCACACGAGGGCCACGATCGTAGCCATTTTCTGCATGGCCAGAACAACGGCCAGAGCAAGGGTCACGGATCGTGACTCCCTTGCCAGACAGCATGGTTGACGTACCGTCACCGCTACAAGCGCTTCGGGCATATTCCCGCGCGAAGGAGTACCCGTGCGGCATACTGTGCGACGCTCGTCACGGGGAGTCGAACAGATGGGCGACGAAGGCCGCCCGACCTCGCGAGCCGCGGCGCGCACCGCCGGATCCGGAGCCGCCCCAGGGGCAGCACCGGGACGGCCGGCGCTCCGAACCTCTCGCATCTCCCACAAGGTACCGGAGCGGGGCGGCGACTCCGGGACGTGACGAGCCCGGTCGACGAAACGACCCGGCAACTACGCTCCGCTACCCCCGATTGCCACGATCATCGACATCCGCGTCCGGCCCGGTCCGACGGGCGGGGTTCAGTGCTGTTCCGGGACGGTGAAGTAGCGGGCGAAGGCGGGGACGATGTCCTGTTCGCCCACCCTGCCGTCGGAGTCGGTGTCGAGCGCGGCCGCGGTGGCGCCCGCGATGCCCTCCGCCACACCGAGCACCTTGAGCATGCGCGCGGTGTCGGCGACGGTGGCGTCCCCGTCGCCGTCGGTGTCCGCGACGGCCAGGGCGGCGTGCAGGAAGGGGCGGGCGATCTCGGCGAAGCGCTCGGGGTTGTCGCGCAGCCGCTTGACCGCGCCGGTCACGAACTCCTCGCGCGTGATGCGCTGGTCGCCGTCGCGGTCGGCGATCCCGGCCATGCCCTGCCAGAACGCCTCCGCACCGGCGTACAGGGCCTGCCCCTTGTCCGAGCGGGCGGTGGTGCCGAATTCCGCGAGCAGCGACTTGGCCGCCGCGCTGAAGTCCTCGCGGTCGATCCAGCCGTTGCCGTCCTGGTCGAAGATGGCGAACCGGGCCGCGATCCTGCGCTCGTACTCGCTGCTGACCATCTCTTCTCCGGCTGCCTCACGTGTGGGTTGCGTCTGGCAGGGAGCGTACGACGCCCAGGGTGTGCGCAGGTGGGAAACCCACGGGTTGTGCCCCCTACGGGTTCTCGCGCACCGTCACGCGGACAGGGGTTCCTCGTCCACCGCAGCCGCGAGGTCCGGGTAGACGTCGAACAGGCGGCGCACGCCGAGCGCGCCGAGGACCCGGTTGACGTGGGAGCCGTCGACCGCCCCGCCGGCCGGGAGGATCAGGCGCAGCCGGCCCTGGCAGGAGCGGATCAGACGGCGGGCCGCGATGAGGACGCCGACGCCGCTGGAGTCGCAGAAGAAGACGTCCGAGAGGTCCAGTACGAGATCGTGCCGGCCCTCGGCCACCACGTCGTGGATCCGTTGGCGCAGCACCGGCGAGGTCACCAGGTCCAGTTCGCCCGCGACCCGGAGCACGCTCCACTCGCCCTGCCCGTCGCCGGTCACCTTGAAGGCCACGGCTGCCCTCCGCTCGCCGGAATTCCCCGCAACCGCTCGGAAACGGAAGCAGTACCTACACTTCTGTCCGCGCGGCTGCCCAGCGGCCGTTCCCCCAAACGCCGGACGACAAACCGACGCCGTTCATCAAGGGGCTTGTTTCAGTCATATTCAATCGTGTTCGATCAGACTTGATCCGACGGCACGGGGAAGGCCGACTCGTGCGGCCTCCATCACCGGCCCCGGCCACCGGCGTTCACCACGGCCTTTACCACCTGTGGCCACCCGGGGGCGCGCAATGCAACAAAGGGGCGTGCGCCGTAGGGCGTGCCGACTACATTCGATGTGACCAGACAGACAGGCTGGACCGGGACGGACCGGGACAGAAGCAAGACAACGGGACCGCAGACAGCAACACGGCAAGGGCAGCAGAGCCGGGCGTGAAGGGGGACGCATGGCGGACAAGGACGCACCGCCCCGCTGGGACCGCGGAATGCAACAGCGGCTCGCCCGCGGAGAGGCGGCCGCCCTGGGGGAGCTCTACGACCGGTTCGGCTCCCTCGTGCACGGACTCGCGCATCGCGTGCTCGGCGACGAGAAGGCCGCCGACAGCGTCACCGGCGAGGTCTTCACCCACGTCTGGCAGCACCCCCACGCCTACGACCCCCGCCAGGGTCCCCTGCGTTCCTGGGTGGCCGCGCTCACCCACCGCCTCGCCGTGCAGCGGCTGCGCACCACCGAGACCGCCGCCCTGGCCCGCGGCGGCGGGGGCTCCCCCGAGGAGCTGGAGGGCAAGGTGCGCCGCGCCTCCGCCGCCGCCCGCGCCGACTACATCGTCCACTCCATGCCGGCCCCGCTGCGCGCCGCCCTGGAACTGGCCTACTTCCAGCGCCACGACTACCGCCGGACCGCCGTCCGCCTCGGCGTCACCGAGGACGAGGCCCGCCGCCGGCTCCGTCTCGGCCTCCAGCTCCTGTCCACCGCGCACGACGCCGCCGTCCTCGGTGTGCCGCCCGAACACGGGGGTGCGGCATGAGCGGAGCGGGACCGCACGAAGAGGGCGACGGGTACTTCGAGGAAGGCGGCGGGCGCGAGAAGAGGGACGGCGGAGGCAACGGGAAGAGCGGAGGCGCAGAGCCCGGTGGCTCCGGACGGTCGCCGCGCATACCCATGCCCCGCGTCTCCGTCGAGGACAACGGGCTGCCACTGCCCACACCGAACACGCCGAACACGCCGGATACACCGGACACACCGGATTCACCGGACATACCGCCGGAAACCACACAGTCCACGGAGCCGTCGGCCTCCGCCGAGCCGAAGGCCCGCACCGTGCTGGAGCATCACGTCCTGAAGTCGCTCCTCGGGGCGTGGGCGCTGGCCGCCTGTTCGGCGGAGGAGACCGCGGCCGTCGAGGAACACCTCGGCGAGTGCGGCGACTGCGCGGAGGAGGCGCTGCGGCTGCGGGACGCGGTCGGCCTGCTGCACCGGCCCGAGAGCCTCGACCTCGACCCGGGTCTGCGCACCCGCGTCCTGGCGAGCTGCCTGGAACGCCGGCCGCCGCGCTTCCCGGTGCCCGACTGGGCGGCGCCCTACGACGCGGAGACCGCGCGTCTGGACGCGCTGCTCCAGGACATCGGGGACTCCGAGTGGGACGCGCCGGTACGGCTGCGCTGGTTCGACGGCGAGGAGACGGCGAGCCGCCGTACCACCGTCGCCGGGGTGATCGCGCATCTGACGAGCGTCGACGGGCTGGTCGCGGTCGCCCTCGGCCTCGACGACCCACTGGGGGACACCGCCGACGGCCCCGGCGGCGGTACGGCGGCGACCCCCGAGGCGCGCACCGAGGCGTACTGGCGGTCCGCACACCTTCCCCCGGCCGGTTCCGTACGGGTGCCGTGGAGGGAGCAGACGCACGCGCTGGTACGGACGGTGTCCGTCGCCGGTGGGGCCGGTGCGGCGGGTGGGACCGACACCGGCGGGACGGAATCCGGCAAAACCGGCACCGGCGGGACCGAGGACACCGCCGGCGCGCCCCCGGCCGTGCCGTACGGCGACTTCGAGCTGCCGCTGCGGGACGCGCTGCTCGACCGGGCCTTCGAGTGCTGGGTCCACGCGGAGGACATCGCCGAGGCGGTCGACTACCCCTACGAGCCGCCCGCGCCACGCCATCTGCGCGGGATGATCGACCTCGCCGCCCGGATGCTGCCGGGCATGCTGGCCGTACGGCGCCGGGCCGGCCTCGCCTCCCCCGCCCGCACCCGGCATCTCGTGGCCGCCGGACGGCCCGGGCGCAGCCTGCGGCTGGAGATCGAGGGGCTGGCCGGCGGCGAGTGGCTGATCCCGCTCGACTCGCCGGGAGCGGTGGGCTCCGCGGAGCACGAGGTGGCCCATGTCGCGCTGGACGGCGTGGAGTTCTGCCGGCTCGCGGCGGGGCACATCGCACCGCGCGAGGCGGCGGTGGGCCAGGTCGGCGACCGGGAGGCGATCAGGGACGTGCTGTACGCGGCGGCGTCACTGAGCCGGATGTGACGCACCCCGCCCCCGGGCACACCGAGCGGCTGCCTCCGTCCCGGGGCACCGGGTAGGTGCCCCGTCCCGGGCCGCCGGGCGGGTGCCCCCATTTCGGGGCGCCAGGTAGGTGCCCCCATTTCGGGCCGCCGGGCGGGTGCCCCCGTCCCCGGGGGCCGGGCGGGTGCCCCTACGCGAACACCACCGTGCGGCGGCCGTTGAGCAGGATGCGGCGCTCCGCGTGCCACTTCACGGCGCGGGCCAGCGCCTGGCACTCCACGTCCCGGCCGACGGCGACCAGCTGGTCCGGGTCGGCGTCGTGGCCGACCCGTTCGACCTCCTGCTCGATGATCGGGCCCTCGTCGAGGTCCGCGGTCACGTAGTGGGCGGTGGCGCCGATCAGCTTCACGCCCCGGGCGTGCGCCTGGTGGTACGGCTTGGCGCCCTTGAAGCTCGGCAGGAAGGAGTGGTGGATGTTGATGATCCGGCCGCTGAGCTCCTTGCACAGGTCGTCCGAGAGGACCTGCATGTAGCGGGCGAGGACGACCAGTTCGACGTTCTCCTCGCGCACGAGCTCCAGCAGCCGCGCCTCGGCCTCGGCCTTGGTGTCGCGGGTCACTGGGATGTGATGGAAGGGAATGTCGTACGACCCCACCAGCTCAGCGAAGTCGGTGTGGTTGGACACCACCGCCGCGATCTCCACCGGCAGGGCGCCGATCCGGGCGCGGAAGAGCAGGTCGTTCAGGCAGTGCCCGAACCTGCTGACCATCAGCACGACCCGCATCTTCTCGTCGGCCCGGTGGATCTGCCAGTCCATGGCGAAGGAGTCGCCGACCGCCGCGAAGCTGGCGCGCAGCTTGTCCACGGTCACGGGGGCCTCGGCGGAGAAGTGGACCCGCATGAAGAACAGTCCCGTGTCCTGGTCGCCGAACTGCTGGCTGTCCACGATGTTGCAGCCGGTCATGAACAGGTAGCTCGACACGGCGTGCACGATGCCCTGCTTGTCCGGGCAGGAAAGAGTCAGGACGTACTGGTCGGCCGGGTGGGCCGCCGCGGCTCGGCGGGACTGCTCACTCATGCAGCACAGGGTCCCACACGCCCCGCCCGCCGTGGGCGGTCGTCCCGCAGGACGGGACGCCGGCCCCGGCGGCCGCCGCCTACGCGGCGCGGGTGAGGATGCGCAGCACCTCGAGGCTGCGGGGCGGGGCGTCGGGGTCCTCCCCGTCGCTCACCGCCATCCGCACGTGCGCGTCCCGCGCCGCCCGGACCGCCTCCGGCCAGTCGTGGTCTTCGAGGTAGGCGGCCACCGGCGCGTCCGGACCGACCTGGTGCATGATCCGCAGCACCCGCAGCACGGCGGTGTCGACGAGGGCCGCCTCCTGGGAGTCCCGGAAGATCGTGCCGACGTACTTCTCGGCGGACCAGTTGTCCAGCCAGGTGTCCTCGACCAGGCGGTAGACGGCGTCGGTGACGTCGCCGTAGCCTTCGATTCCCGCCAGCCAGACGTCCCGCTGGAACACCGGGTCGGAGAGCATGTGCAGCGCGGAGCGCACATTGCTGCGCCAGCGCCACCACGGCATGTCGTTGAGTGGCATGCCGCCCATGGTGGATGAGCGACGGCCGCGACGGGAAGAGTTCTCCGAACCTTGCACGGTCATCGATCGTACGTTCTCCCTTCCGGCACGCTCACCGGCCCCTGTAATTCACCTGCGCGTCACCCGTTGTTGAACATGGGTCACTCCCCGGTTAGGGATGTGCCGGAATCGTGCGTGTGCATGACCGGCAGGCGACGTACGCGCAGCACGAACCTCCCCGCCCCGAACCGCCCCGCCGGAAGGCGCAGAGCCCTTCTGTCCGCGGGCGCGCTGGCGGCGTGCGCGTCGCTCGCCGCGGGATGCGGTGTCGTGCCCGGTGCCACGGGGGGCTCCGGGGACGGCACCGTCACCGTGATGACCTGGGCCCCGGACAGGACCAAGGCGACCAACAAGCCCGGCATGCCCGCCATGGCCCGGGCCTACGCCCGCTGGGTCAACGCCCACGGCGGCATCGCGGGCCACAAGCTGAACGTCCTCACCTGCAACGAGGGCAACGACAGCGTGCAGGCCGGCAAGTGCGCCCGGCGCGCCGTCCAGGAGAACGTGGTCGCCGTCGTCGGCTCCTACAGCCAGTTCAGCGACTCCTTCTTCCCCCCGCTGGAAGGCGCGGGCATCCCGTACATCGGCGGCTACGGCGTGACCAGCACCGAGTTCACCCGCGCGCTGTCCTACCCCGTCAACGGCGGACAGCCCACCCTGCTGGTCGGCCTCGGCCGGGAGCTGGCCGCCGACTGCGGCCCCGTCACGCTCGTCCGCCCCGACAGCATCGCGGGCGACGAACTGCCCGATCTCCTCGACGCGGGCCTGAAGGCCGGCGGGCACGCCCCCGCCCACGACCAGATGGCCCCCGAGGACGCCACCGAGTACTCCGCCGAGGCGGACCGGGCGCTGCGGCAGGCGACCGCCGACCGGGGCAGGAAGGGCTGCGTGATACCGGCCCTGGGCGAGCGCACCAACATCTTCATGGACTCCTTCCGCCGCGGCCGGGAGAACTATCCGGCGGTGCGCACCGACGCCGTGCTCGGCAGCGTCGACCAGACCGTGATCGACGCCGGCGGCGGGCAGTCGGGGCCGTACGAGGGGTCGTACGTCACCGGCTGGTACCCGGTCTCGGGCGATCCGCGCTGGGACCCGATGAAGAAGGTGATCAACGAGGAGGCCTTCGGCGACAACCGGATCGACCCCGCGGACGCCGGGGTGCAGACCACCTGGATCGCCTACACCGTGCTCCGGGCCGTCCTGGAGAAGATCGGCTCCGGCGAGGTGAGCGCCGACACCGTACGGCGCACCCTCGACGACGGGCTGCGGGTCGACACCGGCGGGCTGACCCCGCCGCTGCGCTGGGAGCTGTCGGGGCCGTTCTCCGGCGCCGGCTTCGCCCGCCTGGTCAACGCCGACGTCACCCTCCAAGTGGTGCGCCAGGGGCGGCTGGTGTCGGCCACGAAGGGATTCGTCGACGTGACGAAGACGCTCCAGGACGCGGACGTGGAGTGATCCGCTGCCCGGAGCCACAGGCCGGAGCCACCAGCCGGGAGCCACCGGCTGGGAGCCACCGGCTGGGAGCCACCGCTCGGAGCCGGGGCCCGGAGCCGGGGCCGGGCGCTCAGAGCTGGGTCGGCTGCCGCTGGGTGAGGCCGTACTTCTTCGCGATCGTGTTCCACAGCTGCGCGGCCTTGACCTTCTGGGCGCTCGCGACACCGCTCTGGCGGTTGCCCTGCTGGGCCTCGGCGGTGGTGCGGGCGTGGCCCTTCTTGCAGCCCTTCTTGCCCTTGACCTGGTCCGCCCAGGCCGCGTAGTGCTGGTCGGCCGACGCCGATGCCTTCCAGGCGCTGGTGAGCGCGCTGGAGAGTTCGGCGTTGCCGGGGAGCTTGTCGACGGAGAGCTGTCCCAGCCGGGTCACCAGGCCGTTGCGCTGCTTGGCCGCGTCGCGCAGGTCGGTGGCCGCCTTGTCCAGGTTGTCGCACTTGCGAACGTCGGCGACCGCGTTGATCACGGAGGTGCGGCTGCTGCCGCTGTCCGCCAGCAGCTTGTCCAGCTCGACCGCCTGCGCACGGGCCGGGTCGGTGGACGGCGAGGCGGAGGAGTCGGTGGCGGGAGCCGTGGCGGAGACGTTCGTGTTCTTGTCGGTGCTGTCGCCGTCGCTTCCGCCGCCCCCGCTGAGCATGGCGCCCGCGCCGACGCCGAGCACGACGATGCCGATGCCGACGGCCGCGATCAGCGGCACGCGCGAGCCGGTCCGTCTGCCTCCGCGGCCGGGGTCGCCGTCACCGTCGCCGGCCTGCCCCGCGAAGGGGGACGGCCCGCCCGGACCGGGTGCGCCCGCCCGGCCGGGCGGAACGTCGTGGGACTGGAAGCGGGGCAGCTGCTGGGTGGCCGGTGCGCCGCCCCCGGCGTCGCTGCGGAACAGGTTGTCGAACTCGGCGGGCGTCTGCCGCCCGCCGGCCGCGCCCGGTCCGACGCCGTACGGGGCTGCCGGCGCCCCGGCGGCCTGGGCGTCCACGGGTGCGATGAACTGGGTGGCCTGGGCGTCCGGGTCGCCACCCGGCAGCGGGCCCGCGCCGCCCTGCGGTACGCGGCCGAGGAACCGGGTCGAAGAGTCGCCGCCGGGCGCCTCGGGCGGCATCGCCCCCGGCGCCACCGGCGGTATGTACTGTGTCGCGCCCTCGTCCGCCGGTGCGCCGGTCACGGACGGCAGGTACTGCGTGGCCCCCTCGTTCACGGGAGCCGCACCGACCGGCGGCAGGTACTGGGTGGCGCCCTCGTCGCCGCCGGGCGCACCGTAGGCGGATGCGCCGTGCGCGCCGTACGCGGCCTGCTGTCCGGCCGGGGCGCCGTAGGGCTCCGAGACCGCGGCCGGCGGCAGCGCGGCGCCGTGCGCCCCGTGCGAACCCTGCGCGCCGGTGGTGTACGGGTTCGGCTGGGCGCTCTGGGCGGCGTACGGGTCCGTGGCCGGAGGCAGCGGGGCGCCGGCCTGGGCGCCGTGGGCCGGGGCGCCCTCGGGGGGCAGCGGGCCGGCGGCCTGACCGTGGGCGCCCCACGGGGCCTGCGGGTTCTGCGGGTTCTGGTTCTGCGGGTTCTGCGGGTACGCCTCCGGGGAGCCCGGGCCCCAGGAAGGGGCGGGCTGGGCGGACGGGAAAGGCTGGGCGGACCGGTCGGGCGGAGACTGCCAGCCCTGGCCGGCCTGCGGCGCCACCGCCTGCCCGCCGTCGGGTCCCCACGGCTGACCCCAGGCCTGTCCGCCGGCCGGGGCCGCGCCCTGACCGGCCGGCTGGGCGGGCGGCAGGCCGCCGGGCCCACCGGTACCGACCGGGCCGCCCGCACCGCCCGTCATGCCCGGCAGCAGGGGCTGCCCACCGTCGGAGGGCAGCACGATGCCTTCGCGCGCGGGTCGCGCCGAGGGCTCCTCGCCCTGTCCACTCTGCGTCACCGGGACTCCTACGATTGGGGGACCTTCGGAATCGTCGGCTCACGCTACCGGGTCCCCTGAGCCCGGTGCCACGCAGCACCGGGCGCGCACTCCTTCCCTGTGACAGCAGTAACAAAACCCGCGCGTACGGCGCTGTATGTGGCCCGCTCAGGCCGCCGCACGCACCTCCAGCCGCGCCCCGAACTCCCTCACCACCGACTCCTCCCGGTACGGGTCGAGACGCTGCTGGAAGTCCCCCAGGTACTCCACGCCCCGGTCGGACCGCAGGGTCTGGAGCAGCTCCACGGCCTTCAGGCCGGTGGTGCAGGCCTGTTCGACCTCCCGTTGCTGCACCTGCGCCGTGGCGAGCAGCACATAGCCGATCGCCCGGCGCCGGGCCCGCGAGGCGGGATGCCCGGCCAGCGCCGTCTCCGCCTGCCGCGCCGCCGCCTCCGGCCGGCCCAGGTCCCGGTAGCAGTGCGCCAACTCGTCGGCGAGGTAGGCCTCGTCGAAGTGCGCGATCCACGCCGGGTCGTCCCCGGAGTCCGTTCCGGCGGACTCCAGCGCGCTCACCGCCCGGCCCGCGCACAGCTCGGCCGCCCGCGCATCGCCCATCAGCGCGTGCCCGCGCGCCTCCGCCGCGTGGAACATCGCCTCCGCGCGCGGTGTCACACGACCCCGCGCCCCCTCCTGCGCCGCCCGCGCCAACTGCGCGATCTCACGCGGGTTTCCGAGCTGTGCGGCCAGGTGGCTCATGGAGGCGGCCAGCACATAGCCGCCGTAACCGCGGTCCCCGGCCGCCTGGGCGAGCCGCAGCGCCTGGATGTAGTACCGCTGGGCCAGGCCGGGTTGACCGGTGTCCACGGCCATGTAGCCGGCGAGTTCCGTCAACCGCGACACGGCGGCGAACAGATCGCGGCCCACCGCTTCCCGGTACGACCCCGCCAGCAGCCCCGAGACCACACTGTTGAGGTAGTGCACGACCACCGGGCGCACATGCCCGCTGCCGTAGGTGTGGTCCAGGTCGACCAGGGCCTGCGTCATGGCCCGTACGGCCGCCACGTCGGACTGGCCCACCCGGGGCCCGGCCGAGCGCGCGACCTGCCCGTCCGGTGCGGTGATCAGCCAGTCGCGGCTCGGCTCGACCAGCGCGGAGGCCGCGACGGAGGAGCCGGACAGGAAGTCCCGCCGGCCCACGTCGCTGCGCCACAGCTCGCAGACCTGCTCGATGGCCCCCAGTACCGTCGGCGAGAACTGGAGACCCACGCCCGAGGCGAGGTTCTTGCCGTTGGCCATGCCGATCTCGTCGATCGTGACCGTACGGCCGAGCTTGCGGCCCAGCGCCTCCGCGATGATCGCCGGGGCCCGCCCGCGCGGCTGCTGCCCGCGCAGCCAGCGCGCCACGGACGTCTTGTCGTAGCGCAGGTCGAGGCCGTGCTCGGCGCCGCACATGTTGACCCGGCGGGCCAGTCCGGCGTTCGAGCAGCCCGCTTCCTGGATGAGCGCCTGCAGCCGTTCGTTCGGCTGCCGCGCGACGAGAGGCCTTGCGGCCATGGCGTTAACCCCCTGCCTTCGTGGCGGCTCGCCCCTTCGGCTCACTCGCCGTGTGGCTCCGGTGCCCTGCCCGTGCACCGACGTTGACGTGTTCCGCACGGCCGGACCCGTCCGCGTCCCGGCGGAGGGTCCGGCCGTGAAGATCAATGCCCCGCCGACATAACGAAAATGCGGGACATGCGAAGATTGCCGGGGTAAAGGCGGATACCCCGCACAGAGGATTACCCAGCGTCTGCCGACGATCCTCCCGCGCGCCCCCACACATGCATCCATGCGCCCCGGGCGCGGAATCGATGCTCCCCTCCCGCGCGCGGACCCTGCCGCGAGACTCCCGCACCACCCGTAACTCCAGGTGGGTGCGGGAGTTGAGTGGGGCGTGGAAGAGACGATCCCGGGCACGCACGCCGCACAGATTGCCGGTCAGATCCCCAAGCAGCGCGGGGACTCGCTGCTGGAGACCGCCGTTCGCTACGCCGAGGAGCGCCACTGGGACGTGTTCCCCGGCACCTGGCTGGAGGCCGTGGACGGGGTGCAGCGCTGCTCCTGCGGCGACCCGGCGTGCGCCGCGCCCGGCGCGCACCCGGCGCGCGAGGACTGGACGACCCAGGCGACCGGCAGCGCCACCGTCGCCCGCCGGATGTGGCAGAAGCAGCCGACCGCCTCGATCCTGCTCCCCACGGGCCGGACCTTCGACGCGATCTGTGTCCCGGAGACGGCCGGGTTCCTCGCGCTGGCCCGTATGGAACGGATGGAACTGACCCTCGGGCCGGTGACACTGACCCCGGAGCGGCGGATGCAGTTCTTCGTGCTGCCAGGGGCCTGCGCGAAACTGCCGGACCTGCTGCGCAAACTGGGCTGGGCACCGGGGGTCCTGGACCTGCTCGCGCTGGGCGAGGGGGCGTACGTGGCCGCGCCGCCCACGCGGTACGGCTCGCGGGGTGCCGTGCAGTGGGCCTGCCGGCCGACGCCGGCGAACCGGTGGCTGCCGGACGCGGAGGAGCTGATCTCGGCGCTGGCCTACGCGTGCGGCAGGGACCGGTAGGCCACCGGCCGCGCGCGCGGGGACGATGGGA
Organism: Streptomyces sp. NPDC006393; assembly: GCF_040628575.1. NCBI lineage: Bacteria > Bacillati > Actinomycetota > Actinomycetes > Kitasatosporales > Streptomycetaceae > Streptomyces > Streptomyces sp. NPDC006393. The sequence continues at coordinate 118,268 of NZ_JBEXZD010000001.1, read as the reverse complement.
CGGTGATGGCGGTGGGCACGCGGAGGACGGTGGGCAAACGGGGAGCGGTGGGCAAGCCGAGGACGGCGGGCAAGCGGAGGATGCTGGGCGCGCCGGGTGCCGTGATGCCCTGGGGGCCGTAGCCGCACCGGGCTCCCTCGTAGGGTTCACCTGACGGAGGGAGCAGCAGTGGTGAGTAACAGTGCCGTACGTGTCCAAGGTCTCTGGAAGCGGTTCGGGCAGCAGGTCGCCGTCGCCGGGATCGATCTCGAGCTGCCCGCCGGGAAGTTCATCGGCCTGGTGGGGCCCAACGGGGCCGGCAAGACCACCACGCTGTCCATGGTGACCGGGCTGCTCAGGCCCGACCAGGGAACCGTCGAGGTCGTCGGGCACGACGTGTGGCGGGACCCGGTGGCGGTGAAGGCACGGATCGGGGTGCTGCCCGAGGGACTCCGGCTCTTCGAGCGGCTGTCGGGGCGGGAACTGCTGTCGTACTCCGGGCGGCTGCGCGGACTGCCCGGAGCCGAGGTGAACCGCCGGGCCACCCAACTGCTCGACGTGCTCGACCTGTCCGGCGCGCAGCACAAACTCGTGGTCGACTACTCGACCGGCATGCGCAAGAAGATCGGGCTCGCCTGCGCGCTTCTCCACAACCCCGAAGTCCTCTTCCTCGACGAGCCGTTCGAGGGCGTCGACCCGGTGTCCGCGCAGACCATCCGGGGCGTCCTGGAGCGGTACACCGCCTCCGGCGCGACCGTCGTGTTCTCCTCGCACGTCATGGAACTGGTCGAGTCCCTCTGCGACTGGGTGGCCGTCATGGCCGCGGGCCGCATCCGCGCCCACGGCACCCTCGCCGAGGTGCGCGGCCAGGCCCCCAGCCTCCAGCGGGCGTTCCTCGAACTCGTCGGAGCGCAGGGCCGGGAAGCCGGTTCCGACCTCGACTGGCTGGGCGGAGGCACCCGATGAGCCCCGCCGCGAACACCGCCCCGCCGAGCGCCCCCGGCGGCTCGATCACCCCCGTCGTCGTACGGCTGAAGCTGTCGCTGCTGCGCGGCGGGCTGCGGCGGTCCGGCGGCCGGCGCGCCGCCTACATCGCGTCGGCCGTCGTCGCGCTGCTGTTCGCCGTGTCCCAGCTGACCGGCATGATCCTGCTGCGCGGGCACGCGCACATCGCCTCCGTGGCCGTGCTGGGCACGGCCGTACTGGCCCTGGGCTGGGCGGTGATGCCCCTGTTCTTCCCCAGCGGCGACGAGACCCTGGACCCCACCCGCCTGGTGATGCTGCCGCTGCGCCCGCAGCCGCTCGTCCGGGCACTGCTGGCCGCTTCCCTGGTCGGCATCGGACCGCTGTTCACGGTGCTGCTCCTGGCGGGCTGTGTGGTCGCGGTGGCGCACGGGGCGGCGGCGTACGCCGTCGCTGTCGTCGCCCTGCTGCTCGCCCTGCTGGTGTGCGTGGCCCTCGCCCGGGCCGTGGCCGCCGCCAACACCCGGCTGCTGACCAGCCGCAAGGGCCGGGACCTCGCGGTGCTCAGCGGACTGGTCATCGCGATCGGCGCGCAACTGGTCAACTTCGGCATGCAGCAGCTGGGTTCGTCGGGGCTCGGCCGGCTCGACCCGGTGGCGGACGTGGTCCGCTGGGTGCCGCCCGCGTCGGCGGTGGGCGCGGTGGACTCGGTGAGCGACGGCTCGTACGGCGTCGCGGTGGCCCAGCTCGGGCTGACCGCGGCCGCCCTCGCCGCCCTCCTGACCTCGTGGGCGCGCACCCTGACCCGCCTGATGACCTCCCCCGACGCCTCCACCCTCCAGCCCGCCGACACCGCCGCCCGCGACCGGTCCCGCACCGGCGGACTGACCCGGCTGCTGCCCTCCGGCCGCACCGGCACCGTCATGGAACGCAGCCTGCGCTACATCTGGCGCGATCCGAAGACCAAGGCGGCCTGGGTGACCTCGCTGGCCATCGGCCTGATCGTGCCGGTGTTCAACGCCCTCCAGGGCACCGGATCGCTCTACTTCGCCTGCTTCGCCGCCGGGATGCTCGGCATCCAGATGTACAACCAGTTCGGGCAGGACACCTCCGCGTTCTGGATGGTCGCGCTGACGATCTCCACCCCGCGCGACGCCTACCTGGAGCTGCGCGGACGGGCGCTGGCACTGCTGGTGGTGACCCTCCCCTACGCCACCCTGGTCACCGTGGTGACCACGGCGCTGCTCGGCGACTGGCCACGGCTGCCCGAGGTGCTCGGCCTGTCCTTCTCCCTGCTCGGCGCGATGCTGGCGACCGGCGCGTGGACCTCGGCGCGCTTCCCGTACTCCATTCCGCAGGAGGGCCACAAGAACGTGGCCCCCGGCCAGGCCGGCCTCGCCTGGATCGCCATCGCCGGCGGCATGGTCTCGGCGGCCCTGCTGTCCTCCCCCGTCATCGCCCTGGCCATCTGGGCCAACGTCAGTGCGACCGGCGACACCTGGAGCCGGCTCCTGCTCCCGGCGGGCGCGGCCTACGGCGCCGCGATCACCTACGCGGGCCTCCGCCTCGCGGCCCCCCGCACGGCGGCCCGGCTACCGGAGATCCTGACCTCGGTGAGCAAGGGGTGAGCCGGAGGCGAGGGGTGAGCCGGTGAGCCAGAGGCAAGAAGTGAGTCGGGTCGGCAGGGGATGAGGAGGTGGAGCGGACCCGCAAATGAAGATCGAGACAGAGGTGTACGCGCGGCGGCGGACCGCCTGACCTGGTACGGACGCCTCTTCCGCGCCCAAGGCCGCCCGCTCCGGCCTGTCATGGTCACTCCTTCTCCAGCAGCCCCGCCAGGTCCAGGGCCGTCGCGATGCGTACGGCCACGTCCTCGGCGTAGGCCGCGTCGGAGCGTTCGAAGGGGCTGCGGCCGGAGCAGCGCAGGAACGTGACGACGCCCAGGGTGCGGCCTCGGCTGCGCAGCACGGCGCACAGCGCGTGCACGGTGTCGGCGGGCCACTGGCGGGCCTGGGCCCAGGCGCGTGCCTGGTCGGCCGGGACCGTGCCGACGGTGGCGCGGACGGCGCCGGTCCGTTCGATGCACTGAAGGGCGGGGTGTCCCTCGCCGTAGCGGACGGGCAGTCCGGCCCGGCCGGTGAGCAGGCTGGGGCCGGGGCCGTCGGAGGGCGTGGCGGCGACCCGTACCAGCCGTAGCGGAGTCGTGGGCTCGCCGTCCTCGGGGGCGGTGCCGCCGGCCACCCGGTCGACGAGGGCGTGGTCGGCGAACCCGGCGAGGGCGAAGTCGAGGTGGACGGTCGCGGCCTCCGCGGGGTCCTCGCACTCGGCGGCGGCGCGGGCGGCCCGGTGCAGCTGGTTGCCGCGGAACCGCAGCAGGGCGGCCTCCTGCTCGCCGTGCTTGGCGTCGGTGACGTCGACGAAGAGCCAGGCGACGCCGAGTGGCACGGGTTCCTCGGCCAGTGGTGAGGCGAGGCGGACGAATCCGCTGCGCCAGCAGCGCCGCCGGTCGCCCTCCGGCGCGCGCACGCTCACCCAGATCTCGGCGGGTGCGGGCGGCGCTCCTTCCGCCAGGACGTGGGTGAGCGCGCTCTCGAGTTCTTCCACGCCCTGGGAGAGGAGTTCGCCGAGGGGGCGTCCGAGCGCGGCGGTACGGCCGGTGCCGAGGGCCCGGGCGGCGTGGGCGTTGACGACGGCGGGCCGCAGGTCGGCGTCGACGAGGACGACACCCCAGGACGCGTCCTCGAACAGCGCTTCGCTGAGGGCGATGGACCGCTCCAGGTCGATCTGTGCGTGCACCTCGCTGAAGGCGCAGTACAGGCCGGCCGGTCTGCCGTCGGGTCCGCGTACGGCGGCGGACTGGGTGCGGACGAGGACGCGGCCGCCGTCCTTGGTGAGAAGGGCGAACTCGTGGACCTGGCGTCCGCGTGCGTGCATGGCGGACATCAGCCGCCGTTCGACCTCCTCGGCGTCCGCGCTGCGCACGGCCCATCCGGCGAAGCCGTGCCGGCCGACCGCCTCGGCGGCCGTCCAGCCGAGGATGCGTTCGGCCTCGCGGTTCCAGTGGGTGACGACGCCGCCCGCGTCGAAGGCGCAGAGGGCGGCGTCCATGCCGTCGAGCAGGGCGGCGAGCAGGTCGGAGCCGTCGGGGCCGCCAGGGCCACCGGTGCCATCGGGGTCTTCGGGGGTGTCGAGAGCCCCCGGACCGCTCCGCTCCGGCTCGGGCTCGTCCGGCCCCAGCTCGTCGGTGGTCCCACTACGCCGGGAAGCACTCACCTGGACCCCCTGCAGGCTGCGTCCGCACGCACGGCGCGTCGGTTCACTCACTGGCCTTCGTTCACTGGCCTTCATTCAACTTGAACGTGACGCAGCGCACATCGAGTTCCCGCAAGATTGAAGGAATCGTTGTACGCGGAAAATCCCCGTGGACCTGGAGCGAACCCGAGACGAAGACGGGGGCTACGCGCCGGACACGGTCAGTCGCAGCGTCAGCCAGAGGTCGGTCTCGTCCGGCAGTACGTACCGCTCGGTCTCGGTGAAGCCGAGCCGTTCGGCGAACCGCACACCGTCCTCGTTGGCGGCCAGGACGACGGTCTCGATCGCCCGCGCGCCGAGCACGCGCGCGTGTGCCAGGCCCTTGTCGTACAGCGCCGTACCGATGCCGGCGCCCCGGTGCCCGGGGAGCACGCGCGCGATGACCGTGGCGACCGCGTCCTCGCCCTCGGGCGGGCGGACAGTGGAGCAGCCGACGAGGACGTCGCCGAGGTAGGCGTTCTCCAGCCGGTTGCGGCCGCTGCGCTCGCGCACCTCGTCGAGGGTCATCGCGGCGGGCGGCACGATCACGTTGTGCACATGCCGCCAGTCGCGGAGCATGGCCTCGCCCGCGACGGGTTCGATACGAAGAGCAGGCGTGAGGTCAGACGTGAGGTCAGACGTGAGATCGGACATGGCGGGCAGCGAACCGTACGTCCCGGAAGGGGTCAACCGCTTTCCCGCGCGCGGAGTGAGCGGCCCGGGGCCTCACGCGCGCGTGGCCGGCCGCGTCAGCGCCGGTAGAAGATCCGGTCCGCGTACTGCTCGAAGACCTTGCCGTTCCACTCGTGGCCGCCGTCGACGTTGCCGGAGCGCAGCAGCGGGGGCTCGATGCCGCGGTCGGCCAGCACGCCGGCCGTGGTGGCCATGACCGCCTGGAGAAGGGCCGAGGTGACGACGGTGGAGGCCGGGGCGAAGGGCGCGGGGACGGTGTCGAGGGTGAGCTCCGCGTCGCCCACGGCGATCCTGGAGTCCAGGACGAGGTCGCAGTGGTCCTTGAGATACGTCCCCGAGGCGTGCCGGGACGTGGTCTGGGTGGCGTACGCCACCGACGTCACCCCGATGACCTTCACCCCCCGGGCGCGGGCGGTCATGGCCATCTCGACGGGGAGGGCGTTGCGGCCGGACAGGGAGACGATCACCAGCGCGTCGCCGGAGCGGATGGGTGAGCTCTCCAGGACGGCGGTGGCGAGGCCGTCGACGCGTTCGAGGGCGGAGCCCAGGGTGGCGGGCATGACGTCGACGCCGACGGCGCCGGGGACGGCGAGGAGGTTCATCAGGGCGAGGCCGCCGGCCCGGTAGACGACGTCCTGGGCGGCGAGGGAGGAGTGTCCGGCGCCGAAGGCGAACAGGCGGCCGCCGTCGGCCACGGTGTCGGCGAGCAGGGTGCCGGCGGCCGTGACGGACTCGGCCTCCTCGTCGCGGACCCGCTGGAGCAGGCCGATGGCCGCGTCGAAGAACTGGCCGGCCAACGTGCGGTCGCTCATGCGGGGTCCCTCCGGATGCCTGTGTACCTGTGTACCTGTGTGCCTGTGGATGCTGTGAATGCCGTGGGTGCCATGGATGTCATGGGTGCCATGGGTGGCTGTGCGGATGTCTGCGGGGGCGTCCGCGCGTGCCCGTGTGCCGCGGATCACGGTGAGGTCTAAACCAGAGTCCTGTCAATACGGCCGAGGACGCCGCCGGGCGTGTCCCCGGCCGCCGCGGCCGTCCGGGACCGCCGTCGGCGACGCGGGGTTCCGTCGGCGCGCCCCGGTTGTCAGTGGTATGCGTCAGAATTGAGTTCAGGGCCAGCGCACGCGCCTGGGAGCCGCCGGGCTTCCGGCAGAGGTAATCGAGGGGCACGTATGTCCGGACTGATCGACACCACGGAGATGTATCTCCGCACCATCCTCGAGCTGGAGGAGGAAGGCGTCGTCCCGATGCGCGCCCGGATCGCCGAGCGGCTGGACCAGAGCGGGCCGACGGTGAGCCAGACGGTCGCGCGCATGGAGCGCGACGGCCTGGTCTCGGTGGCTCCGGACCGGCACCTGGAGCTCACGGACGAGGGCCGCCGGCTGGCCACGCGCGTGATGCGCAAGCACCGGCTCGCGGAGTGTCTGCTGGTCGACGTGATCGGCCTGGAGTGGGAACAGGTGCATGCCGAGGCGTGCCGCTGGGAGCACGTGATGAGCGAGGCCGTCGAGCGCCGGGTGCTGGAGCTGCTGCGGCATCCGACCGAGTCGCCGTACGGCAACCCCATCCCGGGCCTGGAGGAGCTGGGCGAGAAGGACCACGCCGACCCGTTCCTGGACGAGGGTATGGTGTCGCTGGCCGACCTCGACCCGGGCTCCGACGGCAAGACGGTCGTCGTCCGCCGGATCGGCGAGCCCATCCAGACGGACGCGCAGCTGATGTACACGCTGCGCCGCGCGGGCGTGCAGCCCGGCTCGGTGGTGAGCGTGACGGAGTCGGCGGGCGGTGTGCTGGTCGGCAGCGGCGGCGAGGCCGCCGAGCTGGAGGCGGAGGTCGCCTCCCACGTCTTCGTCGCCAAGCGCTGACCACTGGTTCCTTCTGCCCCGTCCGCCGTGCTCCTCTCGGTCGCGGATTCCAGCGCGTCGAAGCGCAGCGCGCGGACGCCCGGCGTGCGAGGCTGTCGCGAGAGGCATATGACTCGTGGGGGTGGGGGAGGATGTGCCGAAGATGTGGGGTGGGCCCCGGCGCCGTGTGGTGGCGCCGGGGCCTGTCCTCCCCTGTAGCGACCCGGAGCCCCGAGCTCTCAGGGTCGTCCCCCGCGGACCCCTTTTCCCCGAGTGGTCCGCCTCCCGTTGAAGATCTCCCCCTGGTGGCGGCGATCATGCGTTGCGGGGGGTCACTCGAACGAGGGGTGTTGACAGCGGGAACCGTGTTTTCGAATGGGCATTCGATAGCCTGTGGGTGATGGGCCGCAGGGGCCCGCGCTACGGGAATGGGCAGCGAGCTAGGGGGGTGCCAGGGCCAATGGCGCGGCGCATCGACGTGACCGGGGCGGGCGGCGTACGGCTCGCCGCCTGGGAGTTCGCGGAACCCCGGAAGACAACACCAGGCAGCTCGGCACCGGACAGCACCGCACCGGACAGCACCGCACCTCGCACCTTCGTACCGTCCCAGGCGGAACCGTACGAACCCCACCAGCCCCACGGACCGCACACCGGCCACGAGGCCGAACTCCGCCCGCCCAACGGCGTGCTCTTACTCCACGGGCTGATGGGCCGCGCCTCCCACTGGGCCGCCACCGCCCGCTGGCTCTCCGAGCGGCACCGGGCCGTCGCCCTGGACCAGCGCGGCCACGGCCAGAGCGAGAAACCCCCGCAGGCGGCCTACACCCGCGACGCCTACGTCGAGGACGCCGAGGCCGCCCTGAAGCAGCTCGGCCTCGGCCCGGCCGTCCTCATCGGACACGCCATGGGCGCCCTGACCGCCTGGCAGCTCGCCGCCAAACGCCCCGACCTCGTGCGCGGACTGATCATCTGCGACATGCGTGCCTCCGCCCTCGGCGCGGCCTCACAGCGCGAGTGGGAGGACTGGTTCAAGTCCTGGCCCCTACCCTTCGCCACCCTCGCCGACGTCCGCAAATGGTTCGGCGAGGACGACCCCTGGGTGGAGCGCCCGAACCCGGCCCGCGGCGAGTTCTACGCCGAGGTCATGCACGAGTGCCCCGACGGCTGGCGCCCCGCCTTCGAACCCGCCCAGATGCTCACCTCCCGCGAGACCTGGGTCTACGACGCCCACTGGGAGGAACTGGCCCAGGTCCAGTGCCCCGCCCTCGTCGTACGCGGCCTCGACGGTGAACTCGGCCGCGCCGAGGCCCAGGAGATGGTGCGCGTCCTCCCCCACGGCCAGTACGCGGAAGTCGCCGACGCCGGCCACCTCGTCCACTACGACCAGCCGGACGCCTGGCGCGCGGCGATCACGCCGTTCCTGGACGCGGTCCTGACCGGATGAGCACCGAGCGACATCACGAAAAAACAGGTTGATCGGCCCCCGATCGCTTCCTAAGGTGTGAGGTACACGAGAAGGGAGGTGGTTCGGCAGATGTATGAATACCGGACGCGTGAGGTGGCTGCGGGCTAGCGGTCCGTCACCCCACCCAGTGCGGTGCCGGACCAGCGCGTGAGAGACGCGTGCAGCCGGCCCAATCCCAAGCAGTCACCCGACCCGCGAGCTGCCGGTACGTCCGGCCGGCTTCCCCGCCGTCAGGCGGGGGGACCCAGCTCGCGGGTCGTCTGCGTTTGCGGGCCTCTCGGAGACCCCCTCAGGGGCTCAGGCGTTCCACGTGCCAGGTGCCGTCCGGTCGGGTGGTGTAGCGGAGGCGGTCGTGGAGGCGGTTCTCGCGGCCCTGCCAGAACTCGACCGTGTGGGGGACGACGCGGAAGCCGCCCCAGTGGGGTGGGACGGGGACCTGTTCGCCCTCGGGGTAGCGGGCGGCGAGTTCGGCGTACTGCGTGTCGACGATGTCGCGGGTGGCGATCACCGTGGACTGGGCGCTGGCCCAGGCGCCGAGCTGGGAGCCGTGGGGGCGGGTGCGGAAGTAGGCGGCGGTCTCGTCGCGGCCGGTGCGGTGGGCGGTGCCCTGGACGATGACCTGGCGGGCCATGGGGTGCCAGGGGAAGAGCAGCGAGACGTGGGGGTTCTCGGCGAGGTCGCGGGCCTTGCGGGAGCCGTAGTTGGTGTAGAAGACGAAGCCCTGCTCGTCGAAGGCCTTCAGCAGGACCGTGCGGGAGCTGGGGCGGCCCTGGGCGTCGGCGGTGGAGACGACCATGGCGTTGGGTTCGAACAGGTGGGCCTCGGCGGCGGCCTGCTGGAACCAGTGGGCGAACTGTTCCACCGGTGTGTCGGCCAGGTCGGCCTCGTACAGGCCTTCGGCCCGGTAGTGCATGCGCATCGCGGCGAGGTCGAAGGGCGCGGTTTCTCCGGCTTCTTGGTCGGTCACGCGGTCATCTTGCCGTATCGGTGGCGTCCGTCCGGCGGGGGTGTCCTTCGTCACTGCGTGGCACTGAGTGCCGGACACTCTCCCCATCCGTGGCACCCGGGGTTATCGTGCTGATGCCGTGCCGGTTGGGTGAGCCGCGACCGGACGGGGCATGACAGGGGTACCGTCCCGGACCGCGAGTCGGTGGACACGACCGCGGATCCGTACGGGCGGCAATGCCCGAGGAGCCTGCCCCTTCCGAAAATCGCCTGCTGCTGACATCTCCGACATCCGACACCTGGTCGTCGTTCCCCCGTCGCACCATCTGTCGCACAGACCACGAGGAGCCGCCTGATGTCCGACTTCGTACCCGGGCTCGAGGGAGTCGTCGCGTTCGAGACGGAGATCGCCGAACCGGACAAGGAGGGCGGCGCCCTCCGGTACCGGGGCGTCGACATCGAGGATCTCGTCGGTCATGTCTCCTTCGGCAACGTGTGGGGGCTGCTGGTCGACGGCGCGTTCAACCCGGGGCTGCCGCCGGCCGAGCCGTTCCCGATCCCGGTGCACTCGGGTGACATCCGTGTGGACGTGCAGTCGGCGCTGGCGATGCTCGCCCCGGTGTGGGGGCTGAAGCCGCTGCTGGACATCGATGCGGGGCAGGCCCGGGAGGATCTGGCGCGGGCGGCGGTGATGGCGTTGTCGTACGTCGCCCAGTCGGCGCGCGGGCAGGGTCTGCCGATGGTGCCGCAGCGGGAGATCGACAAGGCGAGCACCATCACCGAGCGGTTCATGATCCGCTGGCGGGGTGAGCCGGACCCCAAGCATGTGGCGGCCGTGGACGCGTACTGGTCGTCCGCCGCCGAGCACGGCATGAACGCGTCCACGTTCACCGCCCGGGTGATCGCTTCCACGGGTGCGGACGTGGCGGCCGCCCTGTCGGGTGCGGTGGGCGCGATGTCCGGTCCGTTGCACGGTGGTGCGCCGTCCCGGGTGCTCGGCATGATCGAGGAGATCGAGCGGACGGGGGATGCCGAGGGGTATGTGCGGCAGGCGCTGGACCGTGGTGAGCGGCTGATGGGCTTCGGTCACCGGGTGTACCGGGCTGAGGACCCGCGCGCGCGGGTGCTGCGTCGTACGGCCCGGGAGCTGGGTGCTCCGCGGTTCGAGGTGGCCGAGGCGCTGGAGAAGGCGGCTCTGGAGGAGCTGCACAATCGTCGTCCGGACCGGGTGCTGGCCACGAACGTGGAGTTCTGGGCGGCGATCATGCTGGACTTCGCCGAGGTCCCGGCACACATGTTCACGTCGATGTTCACCTGTGCGCGTACGGCGGGCTGGTCGGCGCACATTCTGGAGCAGAAGCGCACCGGCCGTCTGGTGCGTCCTTCGGCCCGCTACATCGGTCCGGGTCCGCGCAGCCCGCGCGAGATCGCGGGGTACGACGAGATCGCCCACTGACGGGGGCGTGTGCTGACGGGTCCGCGTGCGGAGGCTCCGGCGGCGTGCGGGCCCGTCCCGTGCGCCGTCCTCGCGTGCACCGTCCTCGGGTGCGCCGTCCTCGCGTGCGTCCCCGCTGGTCAGGCCAGGGCCTGCTCCAGTAGTGCCGCCCACTGGGTGACGACGCGTTCGCGGCGGGCGGTGTCGTCGGTGAGGAGGTTGGCGAGGCCAAGGCCGCGGGCCATGTCGAGGAAGCCCTGGACGGTTTCGCGGGCGCCGGGGCGGGATTCGTCGGCGCCGAGCAGCTCCACGGCGATGCGGTGGGTCTCGCGGCCGACGCGGGCTTCCAGTTCGGTGACGCGGGCGCGGAGCTGGTCCTCGTTGGAGGCGGCGACCCACAGGTGGAGGGCGGCGCGGAAGAGGGGGCCGGTGTAGAGGTCGACGAGGGCGCGGACGACGGCGTGCCGGTCGCCAAAGGCGCCCTCGGGGAAGAGGGCGCGCGTGGCGGTGGAGCGTTCCTCGGCGACGTACTCGACGGCGGCGGTGAAGAGGTCCTCGCGGGTGGGGAAGTGGTGTTGTGCGGCGCCGCGGGAGACGCCCGCGCGTTCGGCGACGGCGGACACCGTCGAGCCCGCCCAGCCGTGTTCGGCGAGGCAGGCGACGGCGGCCTGGAGGAGTCGCTGCCGGGTGGCCCTGCTGCGGTCCTGCTTGGGCACGCGGTCGCGTTCCGCCGTACTCACACCACCCATGCCGCATCCCGTCTTTCCAGGAAGGCCGTCATCCCCTCCCGGGCCTGGGGGGAGGTGAACAGCCGGGCCGAGAGCGCGGTCAGGTCGGCCGCGTCCCGGTCGAACGTCTCCAGCACCCTAGCCGTGAGCAGCCGTTTCGTCTCGGTCAGGGCGTGGGGGGAGGAGCGGCGCAGGCCGTCGAGAAGGGGGGCGAGGGCCTCGTCGACGTCGTCCGCGGTGGTGGTGAGCAGGCCGAGGCGCACGGCTTCGGCGGGGTCGAAGCGTTCGCCGGTGAGGTAGTAGCGGGCCAGGGCGCGGGGGTCGGTGCGGGGGAGGACGGGCAGGGAGATCACGGCCGGTGCGACGCCGATGCGTACTTCGGTGAAGGCGAAGGTGGCCGTGGTGGATGCGGCGGCGATGTCGCAGGCGGCGAGGAGGCCGAGGCCGCCGGCGCGGACGTGTCCGGTGACGCGGGCGATCACGGGCTTGGGCAGTTCGACGATCTGCCGCAGGAGTCCCACCAGCGCGTCGGGGTGGGGTGGGTCGCGCAGGTCGGCTCCGGCGCTGAAGGTGGTACCGGTGTGGGTGAGGACGACGGCGCGTACGTCGGGGTCCTTGCCGCAGTCGGTGAGGGCGCCGGCGAGGTCGGAGACCAGGGCGGCGGAGAGGGCGTTGCGGGTGTCGGTGGCGTCGAGGCTGAGGGTTTCGACGGCACGCGCGCGCGTACGGCCGATCAGGGTCACGGCTGCCTCCTGGTCTTCCGGCGCGGTGTCCGGGTCACGGCAGCTCCCTGAGTTCGCGGCGCAGGATCTTGCCGGAGGCGGCGCGGGGGACGGTGTCGATGAAGGTGACCCGGCGTATGCGTTTGTAGGGGGCGACGCGTTCGGCGACGTACAGCATGATCTCGTTCTCGTTCAGGCCGTCGGCGGTGGGTCGTCCGTCGGCGGTGGGCCGGCCGTCGGCGCCGGGCCGGCGGACGACGAAGGCGTGAGGGATCTCGTTGCCGTTCTCGTCGTGGGCGCCGATGACGGCGGCGTCGGCGATGCCGGGGTGGGTGAGCAGCTGGGCTTCCAGTTCGGCGGGGGCCACCTGGAAGCCTTTGTACTTGATGAGTTCCTTGACGCGGTCGACGACGAAGAGCCAGCCGTCCTCGTCGACGTGTCCGACGTCTCCGGTGTGCAGCCAGCCGTCGGTGTCGATCAGCTGGGCGGTGGCGTCGGGGCGGCCTAGGTAGCCCTTCATGATCTGGGGGCCGCGGATCAGGATCTCGCCGGACTCGCCGGTGCCGAGGTCCTTGCCGGGGTCGTCGAGGGAGACGATGCGCATCTCGGTGCCGGCGATGAGCCTGCCGACGGTGCCGGCGGGGGCGTCGTGCAGCCGGTCGAGGGGGACGACGTGGGTGCCCGGGGACAGTTCGGTCATGCCGTAGGCCTGGCCGATGGGGGGCAGGCCGAGGCGCTCGGAGCAGGCGCGCGCGAGTGCCGCGTCGAGCGGGGCGGCGGCGCTGATGACGTAGGTGAGGGAGGACAGGTCGTAGCGGGCGACCGCGGGGTGTTTGGCGAGGGCGAGGACGATCGGCGGGGCGACGTAGAGGCCGGTGATGCGGTGGGTCTCGATGGCGGCGAGGAAGGTCTCCAGGTCGAAGCGGGGCAGGACGACGACGGTGGCGCCCTTGCGCAGGGGGGCGTTCATCAGGGCGGTGAGGCCGTAGATGTGGAAGAACGGCAGGACGGCGAGGATGCGGTCGCCGGGGCCGGTGGTGATGGCGGGTTCGAGCTGGGCGAGGTTGGTGGCGATCTGCCGGTGGGTCAGCATGACGCCCTTGGGGGTGCCGGTGGTGCCGGAGGAGTACGGCAGGGCGGCGACGTCCTCGGCGGGGTCGAGGCCGATGTGCGGTTCGGGTGCGGTGGAGCCGAGCATGTCGATGAGCGACCGGTGCCCGGGCGCGCTGTCGCAGACGAGGATCTCCCGTACGCCGCCGGCGAGTTCGGCGGCGCGGCGGGCGCAGTCCAGCAGCGGGGAGACGGTGATGATCCAGCGGGCCGCGCTGTCGCGCAGTTGCCCCGCGAACTCCTCGGGGGTGGCGAGCGGGTGCACGGTGGTGACGGAGGCGCCCGCCCGGGTGGCCGCGTAGAAGGCGGTCGGGAAGGCGATGGTGTTGGGGCTGTGCAGGGCGAGGACGTCGCCCTTGCGGACGCCGGTGTCGGCCAGCGCGGCGGCCAGGCGCCGGTGGAACCGGTCCAGCTGCTCGTACGTGAGGGTGGTGCCGTCGGTGCCGTCGATCAGAGCGGGCTGGTCGCCGAACTCGGCGGCCCGGCCCAGGACGGCGTCGTGGATGGGGAGTTCGACGGGGGTGACGTCTGCGTACTCGCTGCGGAACACGGTTCCTCCAAGCGGCTGCGGCTCAGTACGACTTGGGCAGACCGAGGGTCTGGTGGGAGACGTAGTTGAGAATCATCTCCCGGCTCACCGGGGCGATACGAGACACGCGTGCGGCCGTTATCAGTGAGGCGAGCCCGAACTCGCGGGTGAGCCCGTTGCCGCCGAGGGTGTGCACGGCCTGGTCGACGGCCTTCACGCAGGCCTCTCCGGCCGCGTACTTGGCCATGTTGGCGGCCTCGCCGGCGCCGATGTCGTCGCCGGTGTCGTAGAGGTGGGCCGCTTTCTGCATCATCAGCCGGGCGAGTTCGAGGTCGATGTGGGCCTGGGCGAGGGGGTGGGCGATGGCCTGGTGGGCGCCGATGGGGGTCTTCCAGACGGTGCGGTCGCGGGCGTACTCGACGGCCTTGGCGAGTGCGTGGCGGCCCATGCCGATCGCGAAGGCGGCGGTCATGATCCGCTCGGGGTTGAGCCCGGCGAACAGCTGGAGGAGGCCGGCGTCCTCTCCCCCACTGCTGAACGCGTGGGAGGTGCCCCCACCGACGAGCGCGTCCGCGGGGAGCCGTACGTCGTCCAGGGTCAGTTCGAACTGTTTTTCGGCGGCGTTGAGTTCCATGTCGATGGGCCGCTTCTGAAAGCCGTCGGCGTCGGTCGGGACGATGAACAGGCAGGGCTTGAGGCGGCCGGTGCGGGCGTCCTCGGTGCGGCCGACGATCAGTACGGCGTCGGCGATGTCCACGCCGGAGATGAACACCTTGCGGCCGGTGAGCAGCCAGTCGGCGCCGTCGCGGCGGGCGGTGGTGGTGATGCGGTGGGAGTTGGAGCCGGCGTCGGGTTCGGTGATGCCGAAGGCCATGAGGCGGGTGCCGTCGGCGAGTCCGGGGAGCCACTGCCGCTTCTGGGCCTCGGTGCCGAAGCGGGAGATCACGGTGCCGCAGATGGCGGGCGAGACGATGAGCATGAGGAGGGGGGAGCCCGAGGCGCCCAGCTCTTCGAGGACTATGGAGAGTTCGTAGATGCCGCCGCCTCCGCCTCCGTGCTCCTCCGGGAGGTTGACGCCGAGGTAGCCGAGTCTGCCTGCCTCGCTCCAGAGTTCGGTGGGGGGTTTGCCGTCCGCGACGGTGCGGGTGAGGTAGTCGCGGCCGTAGCGCTTGCCGAGAGCGGCGACGGCGGCTCGGAGGGCCTTGTGCTCTTCGGATTCGATGACGGCGGTCATGGGGCTCCTAGGAAGAGGCTTGTCGAGAAGGGCTTTCCCGCACTACGGCGAGCACCGTGCCGGGTTCCACCTGCTGGCCGGGCTTGACGTGCAGGGCGCTGAGCGTCCCGGTGGCCGGTGCCGAGATCTGGTGCTGCATCTTCATGGCCTCCAGCCAGATCAGGGGCTGTCCGGCCCGGACGGAGGCCCCTTCCGCCAGGCCCTCGGCGACGCGTACGACCGTGCCCGGCATGGGGGCGAGCAGGGAGCCGGGGGCGAGCTGGGCGGTCGGGTCGGGGAAGCGGGGCAGGGCGGTGAGGCGGGTGGTGTCGACGTACACCTGGTCGCCGTACCGGGCGATGTCGAAGCGGCGCCGTACGCCGTCCGCTTCGAGGACGACCCGGTGCGCGTCGGCGTGTACGACCCGTACCCCGTCGGCGGCGAGTCCCTGGCGGGTGTGCCGGTAGTGGACCTCGTGCTCCTCCCCCGCGATCAGGTAGCGCCTGGTCTGCGGCTGGGAGGGGACGTTGCGCCAGCCGCCGAAGCGGGAGCGGCCGTGGGCGTCGGCGAGGGCGGCGGCGAGAGGGGCGTACGGGTCGGGGGCCGGTGCGGTGAGGCCGGCGAGGTGACGGTCGTAGAAGCCGGTGTCCATGCGGGCCCGGGTGAACTCCTCGTGGCGCAGGGAGCGCACCAGCAGGTCGCGGTTGGTGACGGGGCCGTGGATCACTGCGGTGTCGAGCGCGCCCGCGAGTCTGCGGATCGCCTCCGCGCGCGTGGGGGCGTGGGCGACGGCCTTGGCGAGCATCGGGTCGTAGTGGACGCCGATGGTGTCGCCGTCGCCGTAGCCGGTGTCGAGGCGGACGCCGGGCGGCAGGGCGAGGCGGTGCAGGGTGCCGGTCTGCGGGGCCCAGTCGTGGGCCGGGTCCTCGGCGTACAGGCGGGCCTCGATCGCGTGGCCGCGCGCGCGTGGTGGTTCCTCGCCGAGTGCGTGGCCCTCGGCGACGCGGATCTGTTCGGCCACCAGGTCGATGCCGAACACGGCCTCGGTGACGGGGTGTTCGACCTGGAGGCGGGTGTTCATCTCCAGGAAGTGCGCGCGGTCGCCCTCGACCAGGAACTCGACGGTGCCGGCGCCGACGTAGGAGACGGCGCGCGCGGCGCGTACGGCCAGCGTGTACAGCTCTTGGGTGAGCCGGTCGGAGAGTCCGGGTGCGGGGGCCTCCTCGATGACCTTCTGGTGGCGGCGCTGGAGGGAGCAGTCGCGGGTGCCGAGCGGCCAGACGGCGCCGTGGGCGTCGGCGAGGATCTGCACCTCGACATGGCGGCCGCCCTCGACGTAGGGCTCGATGAACACCTCGCCGTCGCCGAAGGCGCTCGCGGCCTCGGCGCGCGCGCTCTCCAGCGCGGCCGGCAGCTCCTTCAGGCGGCGCACGATCCGCATCCCGCGCCCTCCGCCGCCGGCGGCGGCCTTCACGAGCACCGGCAGGTCGGCCGCGGTGATGGCGGCCTCGTCGAGGGGTGCGAGGCCCATCAGGGCCTTGGCGCGGGTCTTGGAAGCCATCGCCTCGATGGCGTCGGGCGGCGGGCCGATCCAGGTGAGGCCGGCGTCGAGGACGGCGCGCGCGAAGCCGGCGTTCTCGGACAGGAAGCCGTAGCCGGGGTGCACGGCGTCGGCGCCGGCCGCGAGCGCCGCCTTCACGATCAGGTCGCCGCGCAGATACGTCTCGGCGGGCGTGGCGCCCGGCAGGCGTACGGCGGCGTCGGCCACGCGCGTGTGGAGGGCGTTCGCGTCGGCGTCCGAGTGGACGGCGACGGTGCGGATGCCCGCCTCGCGGCAGGTGCGGAAGACCCGGCAGGCGATCTCGCCCCGGTTGGCGACCAGCAGTGTCTGGATCATGGACCTCACATCCGGAAGACGCCGAAGCCGCCGCGCGCGCCCTCGTAGGGGGCGGTGTGGATGGCCGAGAGACAGATGCCGAGGACGGTGCGGGTGTCGCGCGGGTCGATGACGCCGTCGTCGTACAGCCGGCCGGAGAGGAACATCGGCAGTGACTCGGACTCGATCTGCTGCTCGACCATGGCGCGCAGCGCCGCGTCCGCCTCGTCGTCGTACGGCTGTCCCTTGGCCGCCGCGGACTGCCGGGCGACGATCGACAGCACGCCGGCGAGCTGCTGCGGGCCCATGACGGCGGACTTGGCGCTGGGCCAGGCGAACAGGAAACGGGGGTCGTAGGCGCGTCCGCACATGCCGTAGTGGCCGGCGCCGTAGGAGGCGCCCATGAGGACGGAGAGGTGGGGGACGCGGGAGTTGGAGACGGCGTTGATCATCATGGCGCCGTGCTTGATGATGCCGCCCTGTTCGTAGGCGCGGCCGACCATGTAGCCGGTGGTGTTGTGCAGGAAGAGCAGCGGGATGTCGCGCTGGTTGGCGAGCTGGATGAACTGGGCGGCCTTCTGGGACTCCTCGCTGAACAGCACGCCCTGGGCGTTGGCGAGGATGCCGACGGGGTAGCCGTGGAGGCTCGCCCAGCCGGTGACCAGGCTGGTTCCGTACAGCGGTTTGAACTCGTCGAAGTCGGAGGCGTCGACGATGCGGGCGATCACCTCGCGCGGGTCGAAGGGGGTCTTCAGGTCGCCGGGAACGATGCCGAGGAGTTCCTCGTCGTCGTGTTTCGGGGGCTCCGCGAAGGGGGGATCGGGGTGGGCCTTGCGGTGGTTGAGGCGGGCGACGACGCGGCGTGCCTGTCCGAGGGCGTCCTGCTCGTCGACGGCGAAGTGGTCGGCGAGTCCGGACACGCGCGCGTGCATCTCGGCGCCGCCCAGCGACTCGTCGTCGCTCTCCTCGCCGGTGGCCATCTTCACCAGCGGCGGCCCGCCGAGGAACACCTTGGCCCGCTCCTTGACCATGATCACGTGGTCGGACATGCCGGGGATGTAGGCGCCGCCGGCGGTGGAGTTGCCGAAGACGACGGCGACGGTGGGGATGCCGGCCGCCGACAGCCGGGTCAGGTCCCGGAAGATGGCGCCGCCGGGGATGAAGATCTCCTTCTGGGACGGCAGGTCCGCGCCGCCCGACTCCACCAGGCTGACGCAGGGCAGCCGGTTGGCGAGGGCGATGTCGTTGGCGCGCAGGGCCTTCTTCAGGCTCCACGGGTTGCTGGCGCCGCCGCGCACGGTGGGGTCGTTGGCGGTGATCAGGCATTCGACGCCCTCGACGACCCCGATCCCGGTGACCAGCGAGGCGCCGACGGTGTGGTCGCTGCCCCAGGCGGCGAGCGGGGACAGCTCCAGGAACGGCGTGTCGGGGTCGAGGAGCAGCTCGATGCGTTCCCGGGCGAGCAGTTTGCCGCGCCGCCGGTGCCGTTCGACGTACTTGGCGCCGCCGCCCGCGAGCGCCTTGGCGTGCTCGGCCTCGAGATCGGCGAGCCTGGCGAGCATGGCCTCGCGGTTCTCCCGGTACGCGGGAGAGCGGGCGTCCAGGGAGGAGGACAGGACCGTCACAGCAGGGCCTCCGGGATGTCCAGGTGGCGGGAGCGCAGCCATTCGCCGAGAGCCTTGGCCTGCGGGTCGAAGCGGTGCCGGGCGGCGACGCCCTCGCCGAGGAGCCCCTCGACGACGAAGTTGAGGGCGCGCAGACGGGGCAGGACGTGCCGGGTGACGGGCAGCGTGCGGCTCTCGGGGATCAGCTGCCGGAACCGGTCGGCGGTCAGCTCGTGGGCGAGCCACCGCCAGCCGTCCTCCGACCGCGCCCATACACCGACGTTGGCGTCCCCGCCCTTGTCGCCGCTGCGGGCCCCGGCGACGAGCCCGAGCGGGGCACGCCGTGCGGGCCCGCCGGGCAGGGGCTCCGGCAGCGGCGGCCCGGGTACGTCGTGGAGCGCGCGGGTGTCCTGGGGCGGCGGCACGGCGATACGGCGGCCGTCGTGGAGGACGGCCAGATGCTCCACCGCGTCCTGGGGGACGTGGGCGGCCTCGAAGACGCCGTAGGGGGCGCCCTTTCCGGGCGGTGCGAGCATGTGGAAGCCGGGGTATCCGGCCAGTGCCAGCTCCACGGCGGCCCCGCTGAACGCCCGTCCCACGGCTTCCGGATCCCGGTCGCGCACGACGAGGCGGAGCAGCGCGCTGGCGGTCTCCTCGGAGTCGGCGTCGGCCCGGTCGGTGCGCACCAGGTCCCAGCGGACCTCGGCCGGGCGGGACTTGGCGGCCCCGACGGCGTCCTCCATCTGCCGGCGCACCAGCTCGGCCTTGTGCTCGATGTCGAGCCCGGTCAGGACGAAGGTGACCTCGTTGCGGAAGCCGCCGAGGCGGCCCCGTCCGACCTTGAGGGTCGGCGGCGGGGCCTCGCCGCGCACGCCCTCGACGCGCACCCGGTCGGGTCCGTCCTGGCGCAGCCGTACGGTGTCCAGCCGCGTGGTGACATCCGGCCCGGCGTACCGGGCGCCGCCCGTCTCGTACAGCAGCTGGGCGGTGACCGTGCCGGTGTCGACGACACCGCCGGTCCCGGGGTGCTTGGTGATGACGCAGGTGCCGTCGTCGTGGATCTCGGCGAGCGGGAAGCCGGGCCGGCGCAGCCGCTCCAGGCCGTGATCGGTGAAGAAGGCGTAGTTGCCGCCGGTTGCCTGGGCGCCGCACTCCAGCACATGCCCGGCGACGACGGCGCCCGCGAGCCGGTCGTACTCCCCCGGCTGCCAGCCGAAGTGGGCGGCGGCGGGCCCGGTGACCAGGGCCGCGTCGGTGACCCGCCCGGTGACGACGATGTCGGCGCCCGCGCGCAGGCAGGCGGCGATCCCGAAGCCGCCGAGGTAGGCGTGGGCGGTGAGACCGCCGGGGAAGGAGGCGGCGAGGTCGTCGCCCTCGACGTGGGCGACCCGGACGGGGATGCCGAGCCGGTCGGCCAGCTCCCGGATACGTGCGGCGAGTCCGGCGGGGTTGAGCCCGCCGGCGTTCGTCACGATCCTCACGCCGCGCTCGTGGGCGAGCCCGAGGCTTTCCTCCAGTTGTCTCAGGAAGGTGCGGGCGTACCCGGCGGCCGGGTCCTTGAGCCGGTCCCGGCCCAGGATGAGCATGGTCAGCTCGGCGAGGTAGTCGCCGGTGAGGACGTCGAGTTCGCCGCCGGTGAGCATCTCGCGCAGGGCGTCGAAGCGGTCGCCGTAGAAACCGGAGAAGTTGCCGACGCGCAGAACGGTCATGCCGGTTCCCCCGTCGGCGGGCGTCCTGTGCCGGGCGGGCCGGCGAAGGCCTGGGCGATGTCCAGCCAGCGGTCCGCGTCCGGGCCCACGGCGGTCAGGGCGAGGTTGGCGCGATGGGCGCGCTGGGTGACCAGCAGGCAGAAGTCCAGGGCGGGGCCGGTGACGCGCTGCGGGGCGTCGGGCGGGCCGTAGGCCCACGTGTCACCTGCGGGCGAGGTGAGTTCGACGCGGAACTCGGCGGCGGGCGGGGTCAGTCCGTGCACGCCGAACGCGAAGTCGCGGGTGCGCACGCCGAGGCGGGCGATGTGCCGGAGGCGGTCGGTGGGGGGACGGGCCTTGCCGAGCGCTTCGGCGATGTCCAGGCCGTGCGCCCAGGTCTCCATCAGACGGGCGGTGGCCATGGAGGCCGTGGACATGGGCGGGCCGTACCAGGGGAAGCGGGCGCCGGGCGGGGCCTCGCGCAGCGCCCGGCCGAGCGCCGTACGGCCCTCCCGCCAACGGGCCAGCAGCTCGGCGGGCGGCAGCCGCACGCCCTCCTCGGCACCCTCGTCGACGAAGGTGCCGGGGGCGGCGAGGGCCTTGTCGACCAGCACCTGGAAGGCGTCCGCGTCGGTGACGGCCAGCAGCGCCGAGCGGTCGGTCCACGCGAGGTGGGCGATCTGGTGAGCGATGGTCCACCGGGGCGCGGGGGTCGGGAGCGTCCAGCGCTCCGGCCGCAACTCGGCCACCAGGCGGTCGAGTTCGTCGCTCTCGGCACACAGGTCGTCGATGACGGGCGTCGGGTCGGCCATGAGGGGGAGCATGGCACCGGCCCTGAAAACAATCAAGCATGCTTGCATGATTTTCGCCGCCCAACGCTGAGCCATGGCAAGTGGATTCAGCGACGCCTTCCTCCCCGAAGCCGGTCCCCGGTAGCGGCGTCGTGACCAAAGGCGCACGTGGTCCCCCACGACGCCGCCCCGCCCGGCGACGGTTCAGGAAGTGCCCTTCCCCCGTCCCACCTGGGTGCGTATCGCACCCATGCTCGCCGCGATGACCAGGGTGATGGCGAGGCCCTGGGCGGGGGTGAGGGACTGACCCAGGACGAGGAAGCCGGCGGTGGCGGCGAGGGCCGGTTCCAGGCTCATGAGGACGGCGAAGGTGGAGGCGGGCAGGCGGCGCAGGGCCAGCAGTTCGAGGGTGTAGGGCAGGACGGAGGAGAGCAGCGCCACCGCCGCGCCCAGCCCGAACGTCGTCGGGTCGGCCAGCTTCGCACCCGACTCGGCGATCCCCAGCGGCAGGAACAGCACCGCGCCGACCGTCATCGCCAGGGCCAGGCCGTCGGCCTGCGGGAAGCGCCGGCCGGTGCGGGCGCTGAAGACGATGTACGCCGCCCACATCGCGCCCGCGCCGAGCGCGAAGGCCACCCCGGCGGGGTCGAGGCTGCCGAAGTCTCCGCCGCCGAGCAGGAACACACCGGCCAGGGCGAGTGCCGCCCAGACCACGTTGACCGCACGGCGGGAGGCGAGGACCGACAGGGCGAGCGGGCCGAGGACCTCGAGGGTGACCGCGGGTCCGAGCGGGATGCGGTCGACGGCCTGGTAGAACAGGCCGTTCATCGCGGCCATCGCGACACCGAAGACGACGACCGTGCCCCAGTCGGCGCGCGAGTGCCCGCGCAGCCGGGGCCGGCAGACCAGCAGCAGCACGATCGCGGCCACCAGCAGCCGCAGGCTCACCACGCCGAGCGCGCCCGCCCGGGGCATCAGCGTCACCGCCAGCGCGCCGCCGAACTGCACCGAGACGCCGCCGGCGAGCACCAGCCCGACCGGGCCGAAGGAGCCGAAGCGGCGCGGCGCGCGCGTCGGCGCGGGGGCGCCCGAAGGAGCGGCCTTCGAGGGGGTGGTGGCCTTCGTGGGGGTGAGGGGGGCGGCGTCGGGGGCGGTCACGGGCGGTCCAGGTACTCGGCTCGGGGTTCAGCGTGCGGACTCGTTCATCATGCTGCACTGCCCAGTCTACGGCAATGGACTTTATGGGGGCCGCGATGACGTTCGAACACCGGTCCGACACAACCCTGGTGACCTGTGCCGTTGGGCGGTGTATCCTCCAGCGGATCATTGCGTGAGGCAACGTTCCGGTTCTGGGGGGGATCCCGCTCCGGCCGCCTCCGCACGCGACCCGGCCGCGCGTCCGGCGCGCCCGTGGTCTTCCCAGGGGAGGGATCGGATTGCACCGTAGTCGTGCTCGTGTTTCCCGGCTGCGCCTCACCGCCGCCACAGGCGTGGTTCTCGCGGCGGCGCTGGTAGGCGGCCAGACCGTGGCCGTGGCGGCCCCCATGACCGCGCCGGCGGCGGCGACGGCCGCCACCGGGGCGGGCGTGCGGGCGGCGGTGCCGTATCCGGCGGGCCGGACCCAGCTCGTGAGCGTCGGCGCGACCGGGTTCCTGACGTGGACCGACACCTCCAAGGGCCTTTGGACCAGCTTCGCCGACGGTTCGTCCACCGCCCTGCCGGACACCTGGGGACCCGTCATGGGCTCCAAGGGGTCGGACGTGGTGCTGACCCGCCTGGCAGACGGCGGCGTCGACGTCACCGACATGAGCACGCACACCCGCCTGATGACCGTCGAACCGCGTGACATCGACCCGACGGGCCAGGTCGTCGGCGCGGTCGGCGACACGGTCCTCGTGCGGACCTCGAACACCACCGGGGGCCAGGACGTCCACCTGGTCGGCACGGTGGGCGGCGAGGTGTCGACGCGCACGGTGACCCGTCTGCCGGCGGACGCGACGGACATCACCCTCCAGGCGGGCACTCCCGGTTACGCCGTGCTGGTCTACAAGACACCGCGCGGGGGGTCGTGGGCGCTGGTCGACCTGTCCGCCGCCACCGCCGTCCATCGCTTCGACGCCAAGCTCCCGCCCAGCTCCGTCGCCGTCTCCGGGAAGTACGTCGCCTGGGTCCAGTCGGATGCCCCGGGGGAAAGCTCGGTGTACGTCAGCCGCCGCGACACCTTCGCGGTCCAGGCCATACGCCTCGGTGCGACCGACGGGCAGGTGGCGGTCGGCCTGACGGGCGACTGGGTGACGTACGGCATGCAGGGCGGCCTGACGGCGCACGAGCCGAACCCGCTCTACGCCCTGACGGCACGCAACCTCACCACCGGCGCCACCCGTAAGGTCCTCGACACCACGACCCGGACGGCCACGGCGCCCGACGGCACGCTGTACGCGAGCGGCGGCACCGTGGCCGGCGGCGAGGGCCTGTACCGGATCGCTGCCGGGGCCGACGGGGCGCCGGCCGCCACCCGGGTGGCGAGCAGCGGCGAGCCGACGAAGGTGACGCTGCTCGGCGACAAGATCCCCGACGTCGTCGACCTCGACGAGAACGGCGGCCGGTTCAAGCTGGAATGGCAGCTGTCCCGCATCAACGTGGAGATGGCCGTCACCCTGCGCAACACCCGCACCGGGGAGACCTGGCGGCAGAACGTCTACCCGCTGTCCGTCACCCACGACGACCCGCACCGCGCCTACCTCGACTGGCACGGCGAAGTCCTGTGGAACGGTGTCCGGGACCAGTACACGGCCGCGCCGAGCGGCCCGTACACCTGGACGATCGATGCCGCACCGCTCAACGGGATCGGCCCGCACCTGATCGCCTCGGGATCGTTCACGGTCGCCCGCAAGCCCGGTCTGCACGACTACGACGCCGACGGGTCCCCGGACGTCCTCGCGCGGGACACCTCGGGCCGGCTGTGGCTCAAGGACGTGTACGACGCGCGCTACGACGCCACCTTCCAGCAGAGCCCCGAGACGCTCGTCGGCGCCGGCTGGAACGTCTACGACCGGATCGAGGCGTCCGGCAACCTCGGCGGCGCCGCCGTGAGCGACGTGGTCGCCCGCGACCGCGACGGCGTGCTCTGGCTCTACCTGGGCACGGGCGACGCCAAGTCCCCGCTGGCCACCCGCGTCCGAATCGGCGGCGGCTGGAACACCTACACCCAGCTCACTGGCGGCAGCGACCTGAACGGCGACGGCCGCGCCGACCTCGTCGCCACCGACAAGGCCGGCGCCCTGTGGCTCTACAAGGGCACCGGGAACTACAAGGCCCCGTTCGCCTCCCGGGTGAAGATCGGCACCGGCGGCTGGGGCACGTACAACCAGATCACCGCCACCGGCGACATCGCCGGCGCCCGGGCCGGCGACCTCGTCGCCCGCGACCGCGACGGCGTGCTCTGGCTCTACCTCGGCTACGGCAACGGCACCTTCGCCCCGCGCACCCGGATCGGCGGCGGCTGGAACACCTACAAGCACCTCCTCGGCTTCGGCGACGCCGACTTCGACGGCCGCGCCGACCTGTACGGGATGGGGGTGCGGTACGGCAGCGAGGACCCGTACTTCTACCCGAGCACGGGTCTGTGGCAGGGGCCGTTCGCCGACCGGGTCGCGGTCACCGCGCCCTTCTACGAGATCCGGTCCTACGACCTCTACATCTGACGTCACCTGATGTCCCCTGATGACCCGTGACGTCACCCGGCTTCATCCGACACGAGGGACACCCTCACCCGTGACGGCAGCGGCGTGCTGTGGCTCTACCTCGGCTACGGCAACGGCACCTTCGCCCCGCGCACCCGGATCGGCGGCGGCTGGAACACCTACAGCGATCTGGTCGGCATCGGTGACGGCAACCGCGACGGCCGCCCCGATCTCTTCGCGTACGACAAGCGCACGAACTCGACGTACTTCTACCGCGGCACTGGCGACTGGCGGGCTCCGTTCTTGTCCCGCCTTCCCTCGGTGTCCCCGGACGACGTCGGCAACCCCTACCCGTTCGACCACATGGCCTGACGAACGGCCACATGGCCTGACGAAGCCCGAAGGTCACCGGCGCGGGGGACGGTCCCCGCCCCCGCGAGGCGGGCCGAGCAGCGCTCGGCCCGCCTCAGCCGTCCTGCTCCCCCACCTCCTGTGCCAGCGCCTGAGCGAGCACCTCCGCAAGGTGCCTGCCCCGCACCCCGGCCAGCTGCTCCAGCTGCGTCCGGCAGGAGAACCCGTCCGCCAGGACCACGGCGTCGTCCGGGGCCCGGCGCACCGCGGGCAGCAGCTGGTCCTCCGCGCAGGCCCGCGACACCTCGAAGTGCCCCGCCTCGAAACCGAAGTTGCCCGCGAGTCCGCAGCAGCCGCCGGTCAGCTCGCCGGTGAGCCCGGTCGCCTCGCGCAGGCGGCGGTCGGCGGCGTCACCGAGGACCGCGTGCTGGTGGCAGTGGGTCTGACCGGTGACCGGGCGGTCGACGCGGGGCGGCGTCCAGCCGGGGGCGTGTCGTTCCAGGGCCTGGGCGAAGGTCAGCACCCGGTCGGCCAGCCGGCGGGCGCGCGGGTCGTCGGGGAGCAGCTCCGGCAGGTCGGTGCGCAGGGCGGCGGCGCAGCTCGGCTCCAGGACGACGACCGGGGCGGCCGTCTCCAGGACCGGTTCCATCAGGTCGAGGGTGCGGCGCATGACCGTGCGGGCGCGGTCGAGCTGGCCCGTGGAGACGTACGTCAGCCCGCAGCAGACCCGGCCCCGGCCACGCAGCAGGCCGACGGGGTCGAGGGCGACCGTGCGCCCGTCGCCGACCGGTGGCCGCTCGAGGTGGACCGTCGGCGGCAGCGCCACCCGCAGGCCCGCAGCCTGAAGTACCCGTACGGCCGCCCGGCCCACAGAGGGCGAGAGATGCTCGGTGAAGGTGTCCGGCCACAGGACGACCACATCGCCGCCGCCCGCGGCACTCCTCCTGCCCCGTCGCCGCTCCCACCACCGGGTGAACGGCTCCGTCGCCAGCCGCGGGATCCTCCGTTCGGGTGCGATTCCGCCCAGCCGTTTCGCCGCCCACGCCAGAGGGCGTACCGAGACGAGCGCGTTGGCCACCCGTGCCGTGCGCGTGCGGGCCGCCCAGCGCAGCCACACCGGCAGCCACCCCATGGAGTAGTGGGCGGCGGGGCGGCGCCGGCCCGCGTAGTGGTGGTGCAGGAACTCCGCCTTGTAGGTGGCCATGTCGACGCCGACCGGGCAGTCCGTGCGGCAGCCCTTGCACGACAGGCACAGATCGAGCGCGTCGCGGACCTCCGTGGACCGCCAGCCGTCGGTCACCAGCTCGCCGGCGAGCATCTCGTGCAGCAGCCGGGCACGCCCGCGCGTGGAGTGCTGTTCCTGCCCTGTCGCCCGGAAGGACGGGCACATCACCGCCGGTCCGGACGTCTGCGTCGTACGGCACTTGGCGACCCCCACGCAGCGGCGGACGGCCGCCGAGAAGTCGCCGCCGTCGGCCGGGTAGCCGAAGGCGACGTCCACGGGCTCGCGCGGCAGGACGGAGAAGCGGAGGTTCGCGTCCAGGGGGTCCGGGCGGACCAGCATCCCGGGGTTGAGCAGGTCGTCCGGGTCCCAGACGCGCTTGGCCCGCTCGAACAGGGCCACCATCTCCTCGCCGTACATCTTCGGCAGCAGCTCGGCCCGCGCCTGCCCGTCGCCGTGCTCCCCCGACAGCGAGCCGCCGTGGGAGACGACCAGCTCGGCCAGCTCCTCGGAGAAGCGCCGGAAGCGGCCGACACCGGCCGGGGTCAGCAGGTCGAAGTCGATCCGGACGTGGATGCAGCCGTCCCCGAAGTGCCCGTACGGCGTGCCGCGCAGGCCGTGGGCCGACATCAGCCCCCGGAAGTCGCGGAGATACGCGCCGAGCCGGGCGGGCGGCACCGCGCAGTCCTCCCAGCCGGGCCAGGCCTCCGAGCCGTCCGGCATCCTCGTCGCCGTACCGCTCGCGTCCTCCCGGATCCGCCACAGCGCCCGCTGCCCGGCCGGATCGGTCACGACCAGGGCGTCGACGACGTCCGCCGCCCGCACGATCGCCTCCGCACGCGCGCGTGCCTCCTCCGCCGTCTCGCCTCCGGTCTCCACGAACAGCCAGGCGCCGCCCTTCGGCAGCCCGGCCGCCGACCGCACGAGGTCGGCCGCCATGCCCTCCACGGTCAGCGGCCCGTGCGGCAGCAGGCCCGCCGCCGCCTCCGCGGCCGCGCCCTCGTCGGCGTACGCCAGTACGGCGAGCGCACGCGCGCGGGGCGCCTCGACCAGCCGTACGACCGCCTCGGTCAGCACACCGAGCGTGCCCTCCGAACCGCAGAAGGAGCGGGCGACGTCCGCGCCCTTCTCCGGCAGCAGGGCGTCCAGCGCGTACCCGGAGATGCGCCGGGGCAGCTCGGGAAAGCCCGTGCGCAGCCGTGCGAGCCCGCCGTCCACCAGCTCCCGCAGCCCGTCCGGCGCCCCGGCCCACCCCTGGCCGAGCCGCAGCCGCTCGCCCCGCGCGGTGATCACCGACAGCTCCCGCACGCTGTCCGCGGTGGTCCCCCACGCCACCGAGTGCGAGCCGCAGGAGTTGTTGCCGATCATCCCGCCGAGCGTGCACCGGCTGTGCGTGGACGGGTCGGGGCCGAAGCGCAGCCCGTGCGGCGCGGCGGCCTCCTGGAGCCGGTCCAGGACCAGCCCCGGCTGGACGACGGCCGTCCGCGTCCCGGGGTCCAGGTCCAGCACCCGGTTCATGTACCGGGTGAAGTCCAGCACCACGCCCGTCCCCGTCGCCTGCCCCGCGATCGACGTCCCGCCGCCCCGCGCCACCACCGGCACCTCGCGCGCCCGGCACACCCCGAGCACCGCGGCCACGTCGTCGGCGTCCCGCGGAGCCACCACACCCAGCGGGACGCGCCGGTAGTTGGACGCGTCCATGGTGACCAGCGCCCGGGCGGTGGTGTCGAAGGCGACCTCACCCCGGACGACCCCGCGCAGCTCCGCCTGAAGACCCGAGAGATCCGTCATGCGTCCAGGATGCATCCGCTCACGGACAGTCACCGCACGTTCTCCACAGCCACGCACATATCGTCGTACGAGTTCACAAAGCCGAGAGCCCGGTGGACTCGTCTCATCGGACGGACACGGTTCCGTCCGGTTTCGCCCAGCGCGATACTCTCCGACTCGTGGCCGACATCCAGATCCCCGCTGACATCAAGCCCGCCGACGGACGCTTCGGCGCTGGCCCCTCCAAGGTGCGGACCGAGGCGCTGGACGCCCTCGCCGCCACCGGCACGTCCCTCATGGGCACCTCCCACCGCCAGGCCCCCGTCAAGAACCTGGTCGGCAAGGTGCGCGAGGGCATCGCCCAGCTCTTCTCGCTCCCCGACGGCTACGAGGTGGTCCTCGGCAACGGCGGCTCCACCGCCTTCTGGGACATCGCCACCCACGGCCTGATCGATAACAAGTCCCAGCACCTGAGCTTCGGCGAGTTCTCCTCGAAGTTCGCCAAGGCGGCCAAGCTCGCCCCCTGGCTGGCCGAGCCCACGATCGTCGCCACCGACCCGGGCACCCACCCCGAGCCGCAGGCCGAGGCGGGCGTGGACGTCTACGCCTTCACCCACAACGAGACCTCGACCGGCGTCGCCATGCCCATCAAGCGGGTCGAGGGCGCCGACGAGGGCGCCCTGGTGCTGGTGGACGCCACCTCCGGCGCCGGCGGCCTCCCGGTCGACGTCGCCGAGACCGACGTCTACTACTTCGCCCCGCAGAAGTCCTTCGCCTCCGACGGCGGCCTGTGGATCGGCGTGTTCTCCCCGGCCGCCATCGAGCGCGCCGAGCGGATCCACGCCTCCGGCCGCCACGTCCCGGAGTTCTTCTCGCTCCCCACGGCGATCGACAACTCCCGCAAGAACCAGACGTACAACACCCCGGCGCTCGCCACCCTCTTCCTGCTGAACCAGCAGCTGGAGTGGCTCAACGGCCAGGGCGGCCTCGACTGGTCGGTCCGCCGCACGGCCACGTCCGCGCGCACGCTGTACGGCTGGGCGGAGGACGTGAAGTTCGCGACCCCGTTCGTGACCGACCCGGCCAAGCGCTCCCAGGTCATCGGCACGATCGACTTCTCCGACGAGGTCGACGCCGCCGCCGTCGCCAAGGTCCTGCGCGCCAACGGCATCGTCGACACCGAGCCCTACCGCAAGCTGGGCCGCAACCAGCTCCGCGTCGCGATGTTCCCCGCGATCGACCCGGCGGACATCGAGGCCCTGACGAAGTGCGTCGACTACGTGATCGAGAGGCTCTGACCTCTCGGGTACGACGACGAGAACGGTGAAGGGCGCCCCGGCGGTATCCGCCGGGGCGCCCTCCGTTGCGCGTGCTGCCTACGCGAACTGCTGCACGAATGCCTGCCAGCTGTCGCGGGAGACGGTGAGCAGGGGGCCGTCCTGCTGCTTGCTGTCGCGGACGGCTCGGCCGTTGCGGGTTGTCGGAGCCACCTCTACGCAGTCGCCCTGCTGTGCGGAATACGACGACTTGCGAAAGGTGCCCACAACCTCGGTCACGATCATTCGTCCTTCATGCTCCGCAGTACATCCCGGACGAGCCGCGCGCTCGCCTCCGGGGCCAGTGCTGCCGATCGTAGTAGGTCGAACGCATTGCCGTAAGCCGCCAGGTCTTCGGGCGCTTCCAGCACGGACGTACCCCGCAGGTTCTCCATCGCCACGGCCTCCACAGCGGGTTCGGAGTCGAAGCTGAAGGACGAGAACGCGGGGATCGAACCCACCAGCACCCCCGCACTGAGCGGGAGGACCTGCACGGTGACGTTCTTCCTCTTCATCGCGGTGAGGATCGCGTCCAGTTGTTCCCGGTGTGTGTCAACACTCACCAACGGGTGTACGACCGCCACCTCGCTGGGAAGCCACCGACGACGTGGTGCGGCCCTACGTCCTCGGGCCTTGATGCTCCGGCGGACGGAACCCGGCGCGGAGCAACCGCGCCGGGCGTCCTTCGCGCCGTCAGGTCCCCTCAGGGCCCCTTCGTCATCCAGCCGTGCAGCTCAGACTCGGCGCGCTGCCGCCCCCCGGTGCTCCCCCGAAGCCGAAGCCGGCCGAACCGCCCGCCGGAATCGACCCGTTGTGGGCGGCGTTCGTCACCGTCACCGTCGAGCCGCTCTGCGTGTACGTGGCGTTCCACATGTTGGTGACCTTCTGGGAGCCGCTCCAGGTCCAGGTCACCTTCCAGGACGACAGGGCGGTCGTCCCGGTGTTCTTCACGGTCACGTCCGCGTTGAATCCGCTGCCCCAGTCGCTGCTGACGGTGTACACCGCGGTGCAGGCGGGGGTGGATCCGCTGCCGCCGCCGTCGTCACCGCCGCCGCCGTCGTCACCGCCGCCCGCCGGGAACCCGGGCGCCTTGATGCTCGCCAGGTAGCCGTCCTTGACGGTGTCCACGGTCTGCCAGTCGTCCTTGAGGATGCCGCCGGTGTCGCCGGAGTCGGGGTTCCAGGACCAGAAGGTCCACTGGAAGCTGTCGGCTCCGTACGTCGACGTCGGGCGCAGGTAACTCACCAGCGCGGACAGCCACTTCTGGTCCACCGTCGACTGAAGCGTCGTACCGAACTCGCCCACCCACACGGGGGCGATGTTCTGCTTGAAGAGGTATCCCCAGTACTTGTCCCAGATGCCGGGCATGTTGGCGGGGAAGGACGGGTCGCTGAACCAGCTCTGCTGGGCGACGCTGGTGGCGTAGTCGTGGGCGGAGTACACGAGGCGGTCGGCGACGTCGAGGCGTACCGGGTACTGCCCGGCGCCCATCAGGTTGCCGCCCCACCAGCCGGAGACGCCGTCGAAGGTCTGGATGCCCTCGACGAAGATCAGCAGGTCGGGGTTGACGGACAGGACGGCGTTCCCGGCGCGCTCGGCGGCCAGGCGCCAGTCGTTCGACTGGTCGCCGCAGCCCCAGCAGGCCGGGTCGTGGGGCTCGTTGTGCAGGTCGATGCCGATGACGGTGTCCTGGCCCTTGTAGCGGGTCGCCAGCACCTTCAGGTCGGCGATCCAGGTCGACTCGGGGACGGCTGAGGTGTACCAGAGGGCCGACTGGCCGCCGGAGTCCGGCCGGTGGCGGTCGAGGATGACCTTCAGGCCGTCGTGGCCCGCGTACGCCACGATCTTGTCCATGATCTGAAGGGGGGTCAGCCCCTGGAGATCGGTGTTCATGCCGTTGAAGTTGATGCTGTCGGCGGTCGTGCCGGCCTTGAAGATGTCGTCGCTGTAGGGCAGCCGGATGGTGTTGTAGCCCAGCGACTTCATCTGGTCGATCATGCTCTTGTAGTCCCGGGACCACAGGCCGTGGGCCACATGGTTGCCGGTCTCGAAGCCGAACCAGTTGATGCCGGCGATGCGGACGGGGTTCCCGGCCGCGTCCAGGATCTGGCGTCCGCTGGTGTGCCAGTAGCCGGCGCCCGCCGCCGCGGTGGTGGCGTCGGCGGCGTGGGCGGCCGCCGGCGCGGCGAGACCCGCACCCACCCCCAGCGGTATCAGGAGCGCCGCGGCGGCCGTGCACAGCGCTCTTCGCAAACTGCGGAACATGTCGCTGCTGTCCTCTCGGAGGCGCGGGCCCGGAACAGAATGGGAGCGCTCCCAAATCCCGCGTCACCCATGGAACGCGAATTGTCGGAGGCCCGTCAAGACCGTCGACGGAACATCCGCCCCAGCCCGAACACGGCGACCGCCGCCACGAGGACCACGACGCCGCCCGTCTTGAGCTCGCCGGAGATGCCCCCGCCGTTCCCGCCGGACGCCTGCGCGCCCGAGGCGCCGCCGCCCGACGACGGCTTCGAGGCCCCGCCCCCTCCGCCGCCGGGCGCGGGCTCAGCCTGCACGGGGCTGTCCTCGCCCTCGCTGCCGTACATCAGCTTGGTGCCGTCGGTGCTGTACGTGACCGACTCGCCCTGCCCCTGCAACGGCACCTCCAGCCTGCCCTCGCGCTTGATCCTCCCGCCGTTCCAGTCGTAGTAGATCCCGCCGAAGTAGCCGCGTACGGCCAGCTGGGTGCCGTCCGGGGAGAAGGCGGCGTCGGTGGCCCACAGGTCGACGGGCGCGATGGGCTTGAAGACGTTGGTCCCGGTGGGCGACAGGCGGGCCGGACCCTCGAACAGGTGACCGCCATCCTCCTTCTTGTCGATGATGTACACCCGCCCGGTCTTCGGGTGCACGACGAGCGACTCGGCGTTGCGGGGGCCGTCCGCGTACTTCACCACGTACTGCGTGGCCCGGATCGTCTGGTTCTTGAGCACCTTGGGCTCGGGCAGCTTGTAGATCCACACGTACGGCCAGGTGCCGTCGCGGTTGTCGCCGATGTCGCCGACGTAGATCTGGTTGCCGGGGCCGATGGAGATGGCCTCGACGTCGCGGGGCCGGCCGATGCCGCTGAGCGTGACGGTGGCGACGGTCCTGCCGGTCCTGGAGTCCACGGCGTAGAGGTAGGGGCCGTCCTCGCTGTCGTTGTGCGTCCAGTAGACGCCCGGGTGCAGACGCGAGGCGGCCAGCCCGCTGGACTCCTTGATCCGGGGGTCCTTGATCGTGAAGCCGCCGTCCCCGTCGGCGGCGGAGGCGGGCACGGCGGCGGGCAGGGCGAAGGCGCCCACGAGGAGGGCTCCGGCGAGGAGGGCGAACGGTCGGCGCATCCCCCAAGCCTGCCATCACACGGGGCCGTTCACGGGAGGTGGCGGGCCTCACATCGCACCCGCCGCGCCGATCGTCCATCATGAGCGGATGCTCAGGTTCATGCCCGTCGGCGACTCCATGACGATCGGCAGCGCGGGCGAACACACGTGGCGTCACCGGCTGTGGCAGCACCTGTGCGCGACGTACGGCGGCCCGTTCACCTTCGTCGGGCCGCGCGAGACGCTGTACGACAAGGCGGCCGACGCGCCGACCTCGTACGCCTACGCCGACCCCGGCTTCCCCCGCGCCCATCTGGCCGGCTGGGGCGAGGGCTGGCTGCACATGGCTCCGCTGATCGGCGGGGCGGTGCGGGAGTGTCGCGCGGATGTGCTGCTGGTCTCGCTGGGCCTCATAGACCTCGGCTTCTACACCAACGCCGAGCAGACGGCGGAGAACGTACGGGCGTTCGTCGCGGGCGCGCGGGAGGCCAACCCGCGCGTCCGCATGGTGCTGCTGCCGGTGATCCCGAACATCCGGGCGGCGGCGGACGCGCTCTTCGCCGCCCAGGTGGACCTCTTCAACGCCCTGCTCGCCAAGGTGGCCGCCGACCTGGACGAGCCCCGCTCGCCCCTCCTGCTCGCCTCACCTCCGGAGCCGTACGACATCCACACCGACACCTACGACGGCACGCACCCCAACGCGAGCGGCGAGCACCGGATCGCGGGGGCCTTCGCGGGGGCGATGTGGGAGGCGTGGGGGGTCGGACAGCCGTACGCGGCCGGAACAGGCTGACCGGATTCCGGCATCTCGGGTCGCTGTGCGCATCGTTGTACTGCTCGTGACCGCCTTTGCGAACAGAGCCGAGATCGCCGACGCGAACACCAAGCGCCTGGACGAGTGGTTCGAGCGTCTTGAGCGTATGCCGGTCCCCGAGGGACACAGGGTCGAGATCGTCGGGGGCTGCGTCTACATCACGCCGCAGCGGGACACTCATTGGCTGATCACCTTTGGGGTCCTCAGGGCTCTCGAGGACAGGTTGGGGAGGGAAGCCAAGGTGCTCTCGGATGTCCGGATCGACTTCCCGGGCCGCCAGAACGGCTTCTGCCCCGACGTCGCCCTGCTCAAGGACTCGGCGAAGAAGGACGAGACGGGCCACTGGCGCTACCAGGACGTCGTGTTCGTCGCCGAGGTCATCTCCGAAGGCACGGCCGCCAACGACTACGGCCCCAAAAGGATCGCCTACTCGCGGGCCGAGGTCCCCGTCTACCTCATCGCCGACCCCTACCTGGGCCGGTGCCACGTCTACACCGACCCCAAGGACGGCGACTACGCCGAGCCGCGGAAGGTGGACTTCGGCACCGACATCGACCTCACGGGGACAGTGATCGACCTGGTCCTCAAGACCGACCGCTTCCCCCGCGACTGACGGCGCACCAGCCTCGATCCCCCTTGCCTAGAGCGCACTCCACGCCGTTGGCTTGGAGACCATGAAGTACACACAGCTCGGACGCACGGGACTCAAGGTCAGCCGACTCGTCCTCGGGACGATGAACTTCGGGCCGCAGACCGACGAGGCCGACAGTCACACGATCATGGACGCGGCGCTGGACGCCGGGATCAACTTCTTCGACACCGCCAACGTGTACGGGTGGGGCGAGAACAAGGGCCGTACCGAGTCCATCATCGGCAACTGGTTCGCGAAGGGCGGCGACCGGCGCGACAAGGTCGTCCTCGCCACCAAGGTCTACGGCAACATGGGTGCCGACGGCGAGGCCTGGCCCAACCACGACAAGCTCTCGGCCCTCAACATCCGGCGCGCGGTCGACGCCAGCCTGAAGCGGCTGCGGACCGACCACATCGACGTCTACCAGTTCCACCACATCGACCGGAACACGCCCTTCGAGGAGATCTGGCAGGCCGTAGACGTCCTGGTCCAGCAGGGCAAGATCCTCTACGTCGGCTCCTCCAACTTCCCCGGCTACAAGATCGCCCAGGCCAACGAGACCGCCGAGCGGCGCGGCGGCACGATCGGCCTCGTCAGCGAGCAGTGCCTGTACAACCTCGCGGAGCGCCGCGCCGAGATGGAGGTCATCCCGGCGGCCCAGGACTACGGCCTCGGGGTCATCCCCTGGTCTCCGCTGCACGGCGGGCTGCTGGGCGGGGTCATCAAGAAGGAGGTCCAGGGCGGGCGCCGCGCCTCCGGGCGGGCCGCCACCACGCTGGCCGACCCCGTCGCCCGCGCGCAGATCCAGTCCTACGAGGACCTGCTCGACAAGCACGGACTGGAGCCCGGCGAGGTCGCGCTGGCCTGGCTGCTCACCCGGCCGGGTGTGACCGGACCGATCGTCGGCCCGCGCACCGCCGAGCAGCTGGCGTCCGCGCTGCGGGCCGTCGAGCTGGAGCTGGGCACGGAGCTGCTGGCCGGGCTGGACGAGATCTTCCCGGGCCCCGGACCGTCCCCGGAGGCCTTCGCCTGGTGAGACCGGCCGGTCTCCGATCGACCCCGGCGGCCGTGCTCGAGGTGCGCGCTGTGCTCGGCGTCACCTGCCGAGCGCGGCCGCCAGGGCGACGACGGCGAACATCAGCACAAGCGCGACGGCCATGATCCGGTTTCGGGTTTTCGGGTCCACGTATCGAGACTAACCGGCCCCGCCGAGTGCCCAGCGGGCGACCGGCTCGTAGCGGGGCCGCTCGCCCGCCACGCCCGACTTCGGCAGGTTGCTGCGGACGAGGAGCAGCTCGTCCACCGTCCAGGTGCGGCTGGTGAATCCCGTGAGCACCTGGACGTGCGGCCGTACGTCCACGACGTCCCGGCCGCGCGCCACCGTCAGGTGGGCCTTGTAGCGGCGGTGCTCCCCCATGTCCACGCCCGCCCTGCGCGCCGCGGCCTCCGCGCGCTCGGCGAGGAACCCCATGGTGCGCAGGTCGCCGTCGGCGCCGGCCCACAGCACCTTCCCGCGGCCGAACTGGCCGCCGCCGCGCAACGCGAGCGCGAAGGGCTCCGTACGGTGCGCGGCCCTGCCCAGCCGCTCCGACAGCTCCGGCAGAAGCTCCTCGCCGACCTCGCCGTAGAACGCGAGCGTGAAGTGCCACCCCGGGCGCCCGGTCCAGCGCAGCCGCTCGGCACCGGGCAGCTTCTTCAGGGCGGCGATCTCCTGCGCGAGCGCGCCGAGGACGTCCTCGGGGGGCAGTACGGCGGCGAAGAGTCTCATGGGGTCAGTGTCCCCGCCGGGCGCCCGGAAGGCCCGGGCGCGTCCTGGTCACCGTGGGTGTCGTTCTCCCGCATGGTCGCGCAGGTGACCTGGCGGCAGCGGGAGGAGCGGCGCGGTGGCCGACGTGGGAGATGGGCTCACCCTCGACGACGAGTTCCCCCGCGACTGACCTCCCGGCCCCGGCCTCACGCCGCCGGGGCCAGCTCCTCCCTGGGGACGAACCGCACCCGCGGATGGCCGTGGTGCCAGCCGACGGCCAGGCGCAGGCCGCCCACGCGGGCCAGGGCCAGGCCGATGGTGACCGCGGCGATGAGCGAGATGGCGCCGCCGAGGGCGAAGCCGGTCCGGGCGCCGTAGGCGTCGGTGACCCAGCCGACCACGGGGGCGCCCAGCGGTGTGCCACCCACGAAGACCATCATGAACAGGGCCATCACACGGCCGCGCATGGCGGGGTCGGTGGCCATCTGGACCGCGGTGTTCGCCGTGACGTTGACCGTCAGGCCGAAGACGCCGATGGGGGCCATCAGCAGCGCGAACAGCCAGTACGACGGGGCCAGCGCGGCCACGACCTCCAGGGTGCCGAAGGCGGCGGCCGCCGCGATCAGCACGCGCATCCGGGCGGTGCCGCGGCGGGCCGCGAGCAGGGCGCCGATCAGGGAGCCGACCGCCATCAGGGTGTTGAAGAGGCTGTAGCCGCCGGCTCCGGCGTGGAAGATGTCGTCGGCGTACGCCGACAGCCACACCGGGAAGTTGAAGCCGAAGGTGCCGATGAAGCCGACCAGGACGATCGGCCAGATCAGGTCGGGGCGTCCGGCGACGTAGCGCAGGCCCTCACGGAGCTGGCCCTTGCCGCGCGGAGCGCGCTCGACCACGTGCAGCTCGCGGGCGCGCATCAGCAACAGGCCGGCGATCGGGGCGACGAAGGACAGGCCGTTGGCGAGGAACGCCCAGCCGGTGCCGACGCCGGTGATCATCAGGCCCGCGACGGCGGGGCCGACCAGGCGGGCGGACTGGAAGTTCGCCGAGTTCAGGCTGACCGCGTTCTGCAACTGCTTCGGGCCGACCATCTCCGAGACGAAGGACTGGCGGGCCGGGTTGTCGACGACGGTGGCGAGGCCGACGGCGAAGGCGGCGAGGTAGACGTGCCAGACCTGGACGTGGCCGGTGAGCGTGAGCGCGGCGAGCACCAGGCCGGTGACGGCCATCGCGGACTGGGTGACCAGCAGCGCGGGCCGCTTGGGCAGGCGGTCGACGAGGACGCCGCCGTAGAGGCCGAAGAGCAGCATCGGCAGGAACTGAAGGGCCGTGGTGATGCCGACGGCGGCCGAGGAGCCGGTGAGGGAGAGCACCAGCCAGTCCTGGGCGATGCGCTGCATCCAGGTGCCCGTGTTGGAGACGACCTGGCCCAGGAAGAACAGGCGGTAGTTCCTGATCTTCAGCGAGCTGAACATCGAGGTCTTGCGGGGGGCGCGGGGAGTGTCCGGGGCGCCCGGGGAGTCGTGGGTGTGCGAGGAGTCGTAGGTGTTAGGTGCGGGGGCGGAAGCTGCTCCGGGTCCCGTACTCAAAGGGGTTCGCCTCCTTCTGGCCGCTTGTGCGCCTTCGGGGGCGTGGTCCATCGCCCCCGCGGCTCACTCGCCGGCCGACGTGCTTCACAGATGCGCGAGCTTTTCCAGCACGGGGGCGGCCGCGCGCAGTTTCGCCCACTCGTCCTCGTCGAGGCCCTCGACCAGGCCGGCCAGGAAGGCGTTCCGCTTGCGACGGCTCTCCTCGAGCATGGCCTCGGCCTGCTCGGTCCTGGTGACGACCTTCTGGCGCCGGTCCTCGGGGTGCGGCTCCAGCCGGACCAGTCCCTTGCCCTCCAGCAGCGCCACGATGCGGGTCATCGACGGCGGCTGCACGTGCTCCTTGCGGGCGAGCTCGCCCGGCGTGGCGCTGCCGCATCTGGAGAGGGTGCCCAGCACCGACATCTCGGTGGGGCTGAGCGACTCGTCGACGCGCTGGTGCTTGAGCCGACGGGACAACCGCATCACGGCGGATCGCAGGGAGTTCACGGCGGCGGCGTCGTCGCCATGGCTAAGGTCCGGCATGTTCTTTAGAGTAACTCATTACTCTCGCTAAAGACCACCGGAGACACGCACGTGTGCGGTGACTCTGACCACTACCGGTCACAAATGTCACTCATATGGGTGATCCACGCGCGGAACGTGACACACCGCGTGGAAGTGTGCCGCGACCCTCGACTGCATGGGAACCGATGTGCTGAGCCTGCGCATGGACCGCGAGCTGCTCGAACGGCTCCGGTGCCATGCCGCGAAAAGAGGAATGAGCGTCCAGGACTATGTCGTCCGGACGCTCATTCGCAATGACTTCGACGAGCGGTTCCAGGCCGCCGTCGAGGAGACCGAGCGGTTCTACGGGGTTCCGTGACCCTCCCCGGTCACCGGGATCAGGTCAGGCCGAAGGCCGGCATCAGGTAGTAGAAGGCGAACACCGCCGCCACCACGTACATCGCCACCGGGACCTCGCGGCCGCGGCCGGCGGACAGGCGCAGCACCACGAAGGTGATGAAGCCCATGCCGATGCCGTTGGTGATCGAGTAGGTGAACGGCATCATCAGCATCGTCACGAAGGCCGGGACGGCGATCGTGTAGTCCGCCCAGTCGATCTCCTTGACCGCGCCGGACATGATCAGGAAGCCGACCGCGACCAGGGCCGGGGTGGCCGCCTGGGACGGGACCATCGTGGCGATCGGGGTGAGGAAGAGCGCCACGGCGAACAGCGCGCCGGTGACGACGTTGGCGAAGCCGGTGCGCGCTCCCTCGCCGACGCCCGCCGTCGACTCCACGAAGCAGGTGGTGGCCGAGGAGGAGCTGGCGCCACCGGCGGCGACGGCGATGCCGTCGACGAAGAGGACCTTGCCGATGCCCGGCATCTGCCCCTGGGCGTCGGTCAGCTTGGCCTCGTCGCCGACGCCCATGATCGTGCCCATGGCGTCGAAGAAG
Organism: Streptomyces sp. NPDC006393; assembly: GCF_040628575.1. Lineage (NCBI taxonomy): Bacteria > Bacillati > Actinomycetota > Actinomycetes > Kitasatosporales > Streptomycetaceae > Streptomyces > Streptomyces sp. NPDC006393. The sequence goes on along the minus strand of NZ_JBEXZD010000001.1, from coordinate 79,494 downwards.
CAGGACAGCAGCACGGTGAAGACGAACAGCACGCCGGTCAGCACGCCGACCCGGTCGAAGCCGCCGAACAGGCTGACCTTGCCGATCAGGCCGAAGTCGGGGGTGGACACGGGGTTGCCGGGCCACTTCGGGGTGGTCAGGCCCCAGGACGGGATGTGGGCGACGGCGTTGATCACGACGGCCACGACGGTCATCGCGACGATCGAGATCAGGATCGCGCCGGGCACCTTGCGCACGATCAGGGCGAGCGTGAGCAGCACGCCCAGGACGAAGACGAGGACCGGCCAGCCGTTGAGGTGACCGTCGGCGCCCAGCTGGAGCGGGACGGTGGTGTGGGCGGCGTCCGGGATCCGGGAGACGAAGCCGGAGTCGACGAGGCCGATCAGCATGATGAACAGGCCGATGCCGATGGAGATGCCCTTGCGCAGGCCGAGCGGCACGGCGTTCATGACGCGCTCGCGCAGCCCGGAGGCGACGAGCAGCATCACGACGAAGCCGGCCAGGACGACCATGCCCATGGCGTCGGGCCAGGTCATACGGGGCGCGAGCTGCAACGCGACCACGGTGTTGACGCCGAGGCCGGCCGCGAGCGCGATCGGCACGTTGCCGATGACACCCATGAGGAGGGTGGTGAAGGCGGCGGTCAGAGCGGTGGCGGTGACGAGCTGGCCGTTGTCGAGCTGGTGCCCGTACATGTCCTTCGCGCTGCCGAGGATGATCGGGTTCAGCACGACGATGTAGGCCATCGCGAAGAAGGTGGCGAAGCCGCCTCGGATCTCACGGGGCAGGGAGCTGCCTCGCTCGGAGATCTTGAAGTAGCGGTCGAGGGCGCCGTACGCGGGCGGCGTTCCCGGCTTCTCGGGGGCGGGGACCTTGGCGGTGGCCGAGGTGGACATGCAGGTGACCTCAGGGATGCGGGAAGTACGGGGGGTACCGGAGGTGGAACGGGTTCAAACGTGATCGAGTCTCGCCGTCTTCGATCACCAACAGGTCTCCCCCACGTTTCTGTTGGGGTTTCATACGAAGAGAAGCGGCCAGACTCAGACCGTTTCAGTATGAACATATGAAGCGGAAAAGGCTAATCTCCGCGCGTAGACCACGTTTGGCCAGGGCCCGGGGCCGGGCCTCGCGGGCCGGTGGCGGGCCGTAAGCTGAGCCCATGGCGAAGTGGACCCCCAAGCACGAGGCGCCGGAGCCCCTGGAGGGCCCCGTGGTCGCCACCATCACCGGCGGCACGATCGTCTGGTTCGTCCTCTTCCTGGTCCAGCTCCCCTTCTACGGATGGTTCGCCGACCACGGCCACGCCTGGTGGCTCTGGACCTGCCTGGCCGGCGCGGGCCTCGGCCTGATCGGCATCTGGTACGTCCGCAAGCGCGACGCGGCGATCAAGCGAGCGGCCTCCGCGCCCGAGACCCCGCGCACGCAGCGCCCGGCGTCGGCGGAGTAGTCCCCCGCCGGGACCTGGGCGGAGCCCGGGGATGCCGCCCCCGTCCCCGTCGAACGGCCACCCCCGGTCCCCGCCGAGAGAGGCGGCGGACGGGCGAAGGTCAACGAGTGAAGGCGCGCGTCCGCACGTACCGTCGATTGCATGGCCCACACCGACGCGGGCGCGGAACTCGACCCCGTGCACCCCGTCCCCGTGCCCTTTCCCGTCCCACCGACGCGGGCGACGCGGCCGGAGGGTCTGACCCGCGCCGAGGTCGCCGAACGTCTCGCCCGCGGCGAGGTCAACGACGTACCGGTGCGCAGCAGCCGCTCGCTCGCCGACATCGTCCGCGCGAACGTCCTCACCCGCTTCAACGCGATCATCGGCGTCCTCTGGCTGATCATGCTGTGCGTCGCCCCGATCCAGGACAGCCTCTTCGGCTTCGTGATCCTCGCCAACACCGGCATCGGGATCCTCCAGGAGTGGCGGGCGAAGCAGACCCTCGACTCGCTCGCCGTCATCGGCGAGGCCCGCCCGACGGTCCGCCGCGACGGCACCGCCGTCGCGATCCCCACCTCCGGGATCGTCCTCGACGACGTGATCGAGGTCGGACCGGGGGACAAGGTCGCCGTCGACGGCGCCTGCGTCGAGGCCGACGGGCTGGAGATCGACGAGTCGCTGCTCACCGGCGAGGCCGACCCCGTCGCCAAGCGGCCCGGCGACCACGTCATGTCCGGCAGCTTCGTCGTCGCCGGCGGCGGCGCCTTCCAGGCCACCCGGGTCGGCCGCGAGGCCTACGCCGCCCGGCTCGCCGAGGAGGCCTCCCGCTTCACCCTGGTCCACTCCGAGCTGCGCACCGGCATCTCGACCATCCTCAAGTACGTGACGTGGATGATGGTCCCGACCGCCGTCGGCCTCGTCATCAGCCAGCTCGTGGTCAAGGACACCGACCTGAGGGAATCCCTGGCCCGCACCGTCGGCGGCATCGTGCCCATGGTCCCCGAGGGGCTGGTCCTGCTCACCTCCGTCGCCTTCGCCATCGGTGTGATCCGGCTGGGCCGCAAGCAGTGCCTCGTCCAGGAGCTGCCCGCCATCGAGGGCCTGGCCCGTGTCGACACCGTCTGTCTGGACAAGACCGGCACGCTCACCGAGGGCGGCATGGACGTCACCGAGCTGAGGACGCTGAACGGCCACGACGAGTCGTACGTACGCCAGGTCCTCGGCGCCCTCGGCGAGTCCGACCCGCGCCCGAACGCCTCCCTTCGGGCGATCATCGACGCCTGCCCGGACAGCGAGGAGTGGCGGTGCGTGGAGTCGCTGCCCTTCTCCTCCGCCCGCAAGTACAGCGGGGCCAGCTTCGAGGGCAACGGCGAGTCCAGTACGTGGCTGCTGGGCGCCCCGGACGTCCTGCTGCCCGCCGGCGCCCCCGCCCTCGCCCAGACCGGGCAGCTGAACGAGCGGGGCCTGCGCGTCCTGCTGCTCGCCCGCGCCGCCCGCGAGCTGGACGACCCCGAGGTCGCCCGCGACGCCGTGCCCGCCGCGCTCGTCGTCCTGGAGCAGCGGCTGCGGCCCGACGCCGCCGACACCCTGCGCTACTTCGCCGAGCAGAACGTCCGCGCCAAGGTCATCTCCGGCGACAACGCGGTCTCCGTGGGCGCGGTGGCCGCCAAGGCCGGTCTCGCCGGCGCCGCCGTCGACGCCCGCCGGCTGTCCGCCGGGCGTGAGGCGATGGCGCGGGAGCTCGACGAGGGGGCCGTGTTCGGGCGGGTCACCCCGCAGCAGAAGCGGGACATGGTGGGCGCGCTCCAGTCGCGCGGCCACACGGTCGCGATGACCGGTGACGGCGTGAACGACGTCCTCGCCCTGAAGGACGCCGACATAGGCGTGTCGATGGGCTCGGGTTCGGAGGCCACCCGGGCGGTCGCCCAGATCGTGCTGCTGGACAACAGCTTCGCCGTGCTGCCGTCGGTGGTCGCGGAGGGGCGGCGGGTGATCGGCAACATCACCCGGGTGGCGACCCTGTTCCTGGTCAAGACGGTCTACTCGGTGCTGCTGGCCGTGCTGGTGGTGTGCTCGCAGGTGGACTACCCGTTCCTGCCCCGGCACCTGACCCTGCTGTCCACGCTCACCATCGGCGTCCCCGCCTTCTTCCTGGCGCTCGCCCCGAACACGGAACGCGCCCGGCCCCACTTCGTACGGCGGGTCATGCGCTACGCGGTGCCCGGCGGGCTGGTGGCGGCCGTGGCGACGTTCGTGACGTACCTGATCGCCCGCCACCACTACACCGGGCCGAAGGCGCTCGACGCGGAGACCAGCGCGGCCACGCTCACGCTCTTCCTGGTCTCGATGTGGGTGCTGGCGATCATCGCCCGCCCCTACACCTGGTGGCGGATCGCGCTGGTGGCGGCGATGGGCGGGGCGTTCGTGTGCGTGCTGGCCGTGCCCGCGCTCCAGCACTTCTTCGCGCTGCGGCTGGTGGGGACGGCGATGCCCTGGCTCGCGGTGGGCACCGCCGTGGCGGCGGCGGCCGTCCTCGAGCTCCTGTGGAAGTGGGTCGCCCACCGCTTCCCCGCCTGAGGTCTGCCTACCGCACGCAGCCGATCTCCCTCATGTCCGCCGGTTCGGCGGGGCCCCCGACCGTTGAAGTCGACCACCTCCGCGGCGCCCGCCCAACCCCCGACGCCCGCCCCCTGACCGGAGCCCGACCCCCGACCAGCGTCCGACCCCTGACCGGGACCCCAACCCCTGACCAGCACCCGACCCCTGACCGGCGTCCGACCCCTGACCGAGCCACTGCCCGGGGCCCGACCCCTGACCGGGACCCCAACCCCTGACCAGCACCCGACCCCTGACCGGCGTCCGACCCCTGACCGAGCCACTGCCCGGGGCCCGACCCCTG